>CAYXFF010000008.1:0-4092 GCA_964464185.1 uncultured Syntrophaceae bacterium
TCAACGACGGGACGCTGCCGCTCAAGGACTGCCGCGACGCGCTGGCTCTGGCCTTCGAAGTCTCGCTCCTTCAGCCAGTCAGGGAATCGAACTTCGGCAATTTCAAATTCTGACAGGCTGTTGAAAAACGCTCATCCCCGCTTTCGCGGGGACGGTGTCTGCATGCTGCGCTGCGCCCCTCGTCATTCAACGTACTTCCATGTACGCCTCATTCCTCGGTGCTTGCGCGCCTTGCATCTAAACGTTTTTGAACAGCCCGTGAAATTGCATTTTTCAATTTCCTGAGGATTTTCCCGCAAGCTCAGTATGACAGGTAGGGTCGGGTTGGGTAGAATATAAAGACGAAATTGAGGTGAATCATTTCAAGCGGTAAAGTTCGAGGAGTTTCTGGACGATGGGCCGGTCGGCTTCGGAGAAGTCGTACCGGCCCAGTTCTTCCGGATGAACCCAGCGGATTTCCTCGTGGGCTTTCACTTTAAATTCATCTGACGGGCAGGCCACGCGGTAGGCCAGAAGTTCAATCGCGGCGTGGCGGTAGGTGAACCGGCTTGAGCCGATGAACTCTCCCACTGCGGCGCTGACGCCGAATTCTTCATGGAGTTCACGCAACAGGCAATCTTCGGGCGTTTCGTTTGGTTCGAGCTTTCCGCCCGGGAATTCCCACTTGTCTTCCAGAGGGTCTCCCTTTTTTCTCCTGGCGATGAGGATCCTTCCGTCTTTCTCGATCACCGCCGCTGTTACAATCCGCACGTTTTGCCTTTCCATGGTGGAGAATTCTCACTTTTTGTGTCATTCAGAATGACAAGAGATTATTTGTTGTAGAATTCATACCAAGATTAACACATAAGACACTGATAGTAAAAGGCAAAAGCGGTGGTTTTGAACTCGAAACTTGAAACCGGAAACTGAAACTTTTTTGTGATTCCCTGTTGCATGACTCAAGGGGGTAGTATATGTAATTCACAAAATTCAATGCCGCCGGAAGGAAAAAGATTCATCGAATGAACACCACAGACGAGAAACACAGACTGGCTGAAAGGTATATGAAAGAGGGGCGCTTCCCCGAAGCGATCGATCTTTATCAGAAATTGATCGATCTCAACCCGGAGGAAGATTCTCTGCGCCTCACCCTTGCCTGGGCTTACAAGGACAGCGGGCAGCTGAACGACGCCATCGCTGTTTTCGAAGAGTTGCTGGAGAAAGAGCTGAAAAGGAAGGTTTTTACCGGTTTTGCCTTTGACGAACTCGTGAAGATCTTCAAAGAGGGAAAGCAATATGACCGGATGATCCGGATCTGTGAAAGAGCCGTCTCCGCCCAGCCGGATGACGTGAGCCTTCTTTTTACCCTGGGCGATGCCTATCTCCTGAACGGCCTTCCTGAAAAAGCCATTGAGGTTTTCAAAAAGATTATCGTCATGGAGCCGGATGCTTCTGCCTCTCTCCTCAGTCTGGGGAATGCCCATATCGCCGCGGGTGAATACGACCATGCCGAGGCAGCCTATGAAAACGCGGTTACGATCGACCCTCCCGATGCCGACATATACTATAACCGGCTCGGCATGACCTATCTCCGCGCCGGGGAGTATTCCCGGGCCGGCGCGGCCTTCGAGAAAGCCATCGGATACAGGGGTGACGAGCCGCTCTACTACTGCAACAGGGGAGATGTGCTTGTGATGGAAGGGGAGCTGGATGAGGCCGTGGCCGCATACGAGAAGGCGGCGGCGTTGAATCCCGAATCCCGCGGCGCCTACCTGAACCGTCTGGGAAACACTCTGTTCCGCGAGAGGAAGTACCTGCAGGCAATCGATACCTTCAAAGGGGCTGTTGCGGCGGAGCCGCTCAACCCCTTCTATCATCTTCATCTGGCCCGGTCCTATGAGGCCGCCGGTTTTCCCGAAGAGGCGGCCAGGGCCGGCGAAAAAGCCCGATCACTCAAATAGAAGACGATTACGACTTTCCCGTTTTTGTCATTGCCTCCTTGAAGATCCGGTAAAAAGCCTCGTTATCCGATATGCCGCGTTTCAGAATGGTACCGGCATCGTCCAGGTTTTTCGGGCTGATGATGATGTTGACGCTCTTGTTAAAAGCGCCCATGTTGTCCATGGTGCGGAAGCGTTCGCTCACGAGGGCCACGAACATCTGTCTGCGGACGCTCATGCCGAGAGTCTGCAGGTAGGACAGAATGTCGTTTGCATCGGGGTTCTGCGTGTCGAAGTTCTCATTCAATACGACCAGATCATAGACGTGGAACCGCATCTTCTTGAGGGCATCCCGCGCCGACGATGCCTCCGTGACCTGATAGCCGAGGCCTTTGAGAGCGGTGCTTATCTTCTCTTTCGCGCTTTCATCCGCCTCGCAGATCAGGGCTGTTTCACCGTCTTCTCCCACAAAGTCGAAGGGCTTGTCCGAAGCATCGTACGCATCCGATGCCACCTCGCTTAAAAGGTTTTTTTCATCTTCCATGTTCATTTCTCCTCAACAGCCTGCTCTTATCTTCGCCTCCCGTAATCCTTATCCACCTCGAGCTTTCCGATATCCGTGGTCGCCTGCCCCCGCGTGCTTTTGACGGAATCGATGCCGCGGCCGACGATCCCCTTGTTCGAGGCGTATGCCTTGCCCGTATCTTCGCTGATCAGGCCCTGCTTGTAAAGTTCCACAATGTAATCGTCAAAAGTGATCATGCCGAAGGGTTTGTTGGCCTGAATGATCTCGTAAAAGGTTTTCCCCTCGGATTCCCCGTTGAGGATCGTGTCCTTGACGCGGAGGTTGGTTCCCATGATCTCGAAGGCGGCGACACGGCCCCCGCCTTCCCGGGGAAGAAGTCTCTGGCAGACAATCCACCGGAGCGTGTCGGCGAGGCGGATCCGGACCTGGTTTTCTTCCTCCGTTGAAAACATTCCAAGGATGCGGTTTACGGTCTGGCCCGCGTCCACCGTGTGCAGGGTGCTCATGACAAGATGGCCTGTCTCCGCGGCGCTGAGGCCGATCTCCACGGTCTCGCGGTCCCGCATCTCGCCGACGAGAATGACCTTTGGGGCCTGCCTCAGGGCCGCCCGCAGGCCGCTGGCAAAGGTGTCGAAATCCGTCCCCATCTCCCGCTGGTTGAAGGTCGCTTTTCTATGGTTGTGTCTGAATTCAACCGGGTCTTCTAGGGTGATGATGTGGACGGCTTTCTGAGCGTTGATCTCGTTCAAAATCGCGGCGAGCGAGGTGGATTTACCGCTTCCCGTCGCGCCTGTGACAAGGACGATGCCGTTTTTTTCCTCCGCGATCTTATAAAAGACCTCGGGAAGGTTCATCTCCTTGCAGGTGGGAATCGTGGTTTCAAGCTTTCTCAGAACCACGGAATAATTCCCCTGCTGGGCAAAGATGTTGACCCTGAACCGGGCCTTTCCGGGAAGTTCGTAAGACGAGTCGCAGGAACCGGTGTTGAGGAGATTCTCCGTCAGCCGCTGATCCCGGTTGATCAGGTTCAGGGCGAAGATCTCCGTCTGGAAAGGGGTCAGGTTTTCAAAGGGCGGATCGAGCCCGATGGGTGTCAACTGACCTGAACTCTCGATCTGAAAAGGTCTGCCCACGGTGATGTTCAGGTCGGAAACATTCTTCTGGGCATCGAGCATTTTGTTCAATATGTAATCGATTTCCGGTTTTCTCATGGCGCTCCTCCCTCAAAATGTGTCAGACCTCCGTGAAATCCACCGGCGCCGATTTCAGGAGAGGCCGGAATCTCTGCTTGTCGTTGCATTTCAGGTAAGCATCGTCGGGGCTGACCATTCCCTTGTTGACCAGTTCCATGATGCCGTCGTCAAGAAGCTGCATCCCGTATTTTCTTCCCGTCTGGATCATGGAGGGGATCTGGAAGGTCTTGGCTTCCCGGATGAGGTTTCGAACCGCCGCGTTGGCGATCAGGATTTCCAGTGCCGCGCAGCGTCCCTTCTTGTCCACGCGCCTGAAAAGGACCTGGGAGATAACCGCCCGGATGCCGTCGGCCAGGGTGGAGCGGATCTGATCCTGCTCGCTGGATGGGAAGACCTCGATGATCCGGTCGACGGTCTTGGCGGCGCTCGTGGTATGGACGGTCCCGAAGACGAG
>CAYXFF010000008.1:4192-9499 GCA_964464185.1 uncultured Syntrophaceae bacterium
ATAGCCGCGAGGGTGGTTGACTTTCCGCTTCCCGTCGGTCCCGTCACGAGGACGAGCCCTCTCGGCAGGGAAGCGAGCTTCGGGATGACCGGAGGAAGTCCGAGCTGCTGGGCCGTGAGGATCGTTGAGGGGATTTCTCTGAAGACGGCGCCCACGCCGTATTTCTGCTGGAAGAAATTGGCCCTGTATCGGGCGAGACCGGGAATCTCATAGGCAAAGTCTATGTCCCCCGTTTCTTCGAACTGCTTGACCTTATGCTCCGGAGCGATTTCATAGAGCATGGCTTTAAGATCATCGTCCTCAAGGACGTTGTACTTGACCCGCTCCACTTCCCCCCGAATCCTCAGAATGGGCTGCTGACCGGATACCAGGTGCAGGTCCGATGCGCCCTGTTCGTGCATCAGCTGGAAAAATGCGTCGATCTTGGCCATGGTGTTCCTCCTCTAACTAATTCTTGACAGCAATGCCGCCTATCATATAAATAGCGATACGGATTTTGACAAAATAAAGAACGTGGGGATGTAGCTCAGCTGGGAGAGCGTCGCGTTCGCAATGCGAAGGCCAGGGGTTCGATCCCCCTCATCTCCACCATTTTTTTCCTGCCCGGCCTGATTTCAGTCTTCTTTTAACCCCCCCCAAAAACTCATTTTCGGAGTGCTTTTTCCTTACCATCTTCAAAGGGTCATTGGCAAGAGGGAATTGAGTGGTTCTTTCCTCTTTCAATAATACCTGATTTTTTCCCGCAATTATACCGACATGATCCGGCATTGTCATTGTGGTTTTTACGTGCCATTGGGAACGCATCATTGCGGTATGGAGTTAAGCACTCGAATAAGGGCATGAATAGTGTCTATTGAAAGCATTTTACACCAATATTGATGTTGACAGATGGTTCAATTTTTTGTAGAGTTCTATGAAACGGCGTCGGGTCAATGCCCGGTTCGCGTCTTTCTTGACAACTTTAAAACTTCGAACCCGGACGACTTCGCTTCTGTCATCGCCGGGCTGGCAAAGCTGAAGAACAGACAGTATCATCGCCCCCCGCTGTCAAAACCTATTGGCGGCGATCTCTTTGAGTTGAGGCATGTCGGCAAGCTGAACACGCGGGTCCTCTACTTCTTCATGAAGGGTCAGCGGATTGTTGCCGTTCACGGAATCCGCCACAAAGGGATGGAGATCCCGGCCGAGGACCGAAAAACGGCCCTGGATCGGAAAAAGGATTGGTTATCAAGGCATCCGAAATGAAAAAAAAGACAAATTTCGATCGATATCTTGAAGAGCAGCTAAAAGATAAAGATTTCACAGAACGTTTCCGCAAAGCCGGCGAGGCGTGGGACGTTGCTTTGAAGTTGTCCGAACTGCGAAAGGAGTCCGGACTGTCTCAAAAAGAATTGGCCAGGCGCGCGGGTACGACCCAGCAGCAGATCAGCCGCTTGGAGTCGCCTGCCTATGAAGGTCATTCACTGAGCATGTTGAGACGGGTGGCAGAAGTTCTGGGCGCCACGGTGCATATTGAACTGCAACGGACTGGAAAACAGAATCACACGGAAGTTGCCGAATCCCGCTATCGATATCGAGCGAAATAAAATTCGCCTGTGATCCTTGATCATGGCTGCCAGTGTTTTTGAACCTTATCGGCTTCCTATCAGATCAGACAATGACGCCAACGCTATGCGATGTGTCGAGAAGTGTTCACCGATAAATGACCCTTTAAAAGAGACTCGTGAAGTTCCACCGCTTGCGCTTTTTCCAGCTTCCCTTGTGATAGACGTAGCTTGCCAGGAGCGGGAGGACGGAGGTCGCCTCGGCGAAGACCATCTGTTCATAGACCGTGTCCACCTTGCCCCAGGAGGAGGCCTCCCTGAGGGTCGAGCTCGAACAGGCGCCGTCGCGCACATCGGCCACGGTGATCTGAACGGCGTACTTGTGCATGGGAACCTTTTCTCCCAGGAGCTCGGCACAGATGACCGTGTCCTGGGCGAAGTTTTTCGGGACACCGCCCCCGATCATGAGGAGTCCCGTCATCTTCGCGGCGACCTTGATCATCGTCAGTTCCCGGAAGTCCTTGACGGAATCGATGGAGACATGCTTTTTGGGATGTTTGCACTGGTGCAGGACGAGTCCGAATCCGGCGCTGCTGTCCGAGAAGGCGGGACAGAAAATGGGAACGCCGTGATCGCAGGCCGTTTCGATGAGAGAGCCTTTCTTTTTCGCGTGGGTCTTCAGGTATTTCCCCATTTCCAGGATGAACTCCCGGGATGAATAAGGTTTCGGCGGGAGACGGTCGGCGATCTTTTTGACGGTCATGTCGCAGAGCTGAAGCTCTTTTTCGTCAATGTACGTATCGTATATCCGGTCTATATAGAGCCTGCGGAGTTCATTGTCGTCCACCCAGGGGGTTCCCTGGTAGTGACGGAACCCCAGGGCCTCCAGGAAGTCCATATCGACGATGGCCGCTCCCGTGGCGACAATGGCGTCCACCATGTTGTATTTCACCAGATCGGCGTAGAGCTTCATGCAGCCGGCGGCGCTCGTGCTCCCCGCGATGGTGAGGATGACGGCGCATTTTCTGTCCCGGAGCATCCGGTCGTAAATGTCCGACGCAATCGCCAGGTCTCTTGCCGTGAAGGACATCCCTTTCATGGCCTCGATGATATCGACAGAATCGATCGTCGTGATGTCGATGTGCTCGATCTTTGACTTCAGGTAATCTCTCTTCTTCATAAACGCTCCGTGAACCCCCGGAATTTTTCAAGTGTTTTCTGTTATTAAACGATGAGAGGGAAAATGTCAAAAGCTTAATCTCTCCCCCGCCCTGAAAATAAAATTCTTGCAAGGGATGGATACCTTTGTTAAATCGTTTGTATGAAAGAGATCCTGAGCGTTACGGAATTAACCCTAAGGATCAAGTTCCTGCTTGAATCGAGCTTTGAGACCTTCTGGGTCGAAGGCGAGATTTCCAACCTGCGCCGGCCGGGGTCGGGCCATGTCTATTTCACCCTGAAAGACGAGAAAAGCCAGGTGCGGGCCGTCATTTTCCGCCCCGCTCTGAAATCGATCCGTTTTGACCTTGAGGACGGGATGCAGGTGATCCTGAGGGCGCGGCTGAACGTCTATGAACCGCGGGGGGAGTATCAGGTCATCGCCGATGCCGCGGAACCCAAGGGGCTCGGCGCCTTGCAGAAGGCTTTTGAACAGCTCAAGGTCCGTCTGCAGGAAGAAGGGCTCTTTGATCCGGTTCACAAGAAACCGATTCCCTTTCTTCCCCGAAAGATCGGAGTGATCACGTCCCCCTCGGGCGCCGTCATCCGGGATATTCTCACCATCACCGGGCGGCGCTTTCCCTCCATCGATATCCTGATCGCGCCGGTGCGGGTCCAAGGCATGGAGGCTTCACAGGAGATCGTCGAGGCGATCGCGGACATGAATGCCCACGGGAAAGCGGACGTGATTATTCTGGCGAGAGGCGGAGGGTCCCTTGAAGACCTCGCTCCCTTCAACGACGAGCGGGTGGCGCGGGCGATCTTCAACTCCCGCGTTCCTGTCGTCTCCGCCGTGGGCCATGAAATCGATTTTACCATCGCGGATTTTGTCGCGGACCTGAGGGCGCCCACGCCGTCGGCGGCAGCGGAGCTTGTTGTGCCGATTCGGAGAGAGCTCCGGGATTCCCTGAATGATCTATGGCGGAGGATGGACCGGTGCTGCGCGCGGCTCCTGGAGTCCGTGCGGGAGAAGACGGTGCTCCTCGGGGAGCGTCTCCGGGATCCCCGGCGGGTCATCGCCGATCTCAGGCTGGGTCTGGACGATTGCTCGGGTAGGCTCTCAACGGCCCTGTCGGCGGGGATCGCCGCCCGGAAGACAGGTCTCCAGAATCTGCGGGCTCACATCAGGCTCCTGAGCCCCGCTGCAAAGATAAGGGAACGATTCTTTGTGCTTGAAAATCTCCATAAAAATGTGGTAGCCGCATTCCTTCGCAATCTGGAAGGTCTGAAAAAGAGGCTTGACGGCGACGTGACTGTACTCGATTCGCTGAGTCCCCTTTCCGTTTTGAGGAGAGGCTACAGCATAGTGAAAAAGCTCCCGGAAGGAGTGATCATCAAGGATGCCGCATCGGTTGTCCCGGGGGATGACGTGGCGGTGAAACTTTCCCTCGGCGGCTTTCGGGCGAAGGTGGTGAAAATTGAAGAAGGGTAAGAAAATGGCTGAGGAAAAATTCGAAGAGGCACTGGAGAAGCTCGAAGAGATCGTAAAGAAGATGGAGAGCGGGGATCTCACCCTTGATGAATCTTTGAAGGCCTTTGAAGAAGGGATCCGGCTCTCACGGCTCTGCGCTCAGAAGATCGACGAGGCGGAGAGGCGCGTGGAGATTCTGCTCAAGACCCAGGAAGGTTTCGACGTCAAACCTTTCAAGGAGAAGGACGAAAGTGACCATTGAGGAAACGTCATCCCTTGAGGTGTATCTGAAGGCAAGGAAAGAGATCGTCGATGAGGCGCTCGGCCGCTACCTTCCGGGGGAGGGAACATTCCCTCCTGTTATCTTTCAGTCTATCCGCTACAGCGTCTTCGCGGGGGGCAAGCGGATCAGGCCGATTCTCTGCATCGCCGCCGCGGAGGCCGTGGGCGGGCTCCTTGAAGTCGTTCTGCCCGCGGCATGCGCTCTCGAGCTCATTCACACCTATTCCCTGATTCACGACGATCTGCCGGCGATGGACAATGACGAGTACCGGAGAGGGAAGCTCACGAATCACAGGGTCTTCGGCGAGGATATCGCCATCCTGGCCGGAGATGCCCTGCTCACGGAGGCCTTTCACATTCTATCGGGGAAGGACTTGGCGGACAGGGTCCCGGCGGCAAGGATTCTCACAGTGATAAACGAGATATCGGAGGCGGCGGGCTATTTCGGCATGGTGGGCGGCCAGGTGCTGGATGTGGAGTCGGAGGGGAAGACAGTCGATCTCACGGCCCTCAACCATATTCATTCCCGGAAGACAGGGGCCATGATCAGAGCCGCGGTCAGAGGGGGAGCCGTTCTTGCCGGGGCTGATGAAAGGCGGCTTCAGGTGCTCAGCGAGTACGGCAGCTCGCTGGGGCTCGCTTTCCAGATCGCCGACGACATCCTGGACGTGGAAGGGGACCGGGAACTTATGGGAAAGGAGACAGGGGTCGACAGTGTCCGCAGGAAGGCCACTTTTCCCGCCCTTGTGGGCCTTGAGGCTTCAAAGAAAAAAGCGCGGGAGCTGGTGGAGAGAGCCCTTGAGGCCATCGCGTCCTTTGACGGAAAGGCGGACCCGCTGAGATGGATCGCGG
>CAYXFF010000008.1:9599-11414 GCA_964464185.1 uncultured Syntrophaceae bacterium
AAAGAAACTGCTGCCCGGAATCAATTCGCCCGACGATATAAAGACGCTGACTCTGGAAGAACTGGGGGGGCTTGCGGCGGAGATCCGGCAGCTCATCGTGGAGACCGTTTCAAGGAACGGCGGCCATCTGGCTCCCTCTCTGGGAACGGTGGAACTGACGCTGGCATTGCACTATGTCTTCAGCTCTCCCCGGGACAGGATCGTCTGGGATGTGGGGCATCAGGCCTATGCTCACAAGATCATCACCGGGCGCAGGGAACAGTTCCATACGCTCCGCCGCAAGGGAGGGATCAGCGGTTTTGTCCGGAGAGAGGAAAGTCCTCATGATGCCTTTAATGTGGGTCATTCGAGCACGTCCATATCGGCGGCGGCCGGCATCGCTGAAGGCCGTTGCCTCCAAAGAGAGAACTACAAGGTCATCGCCGTCATAGGAGACGGGTCCATGACGGCGGGGATGGCCTACGAGGCGTTGAACTGGTCCGGCGCCCGCGACAAGGACCTCATCATTATCCTCAACGACAACGAGATGTCCATATCTCCCAACGTGGGCGCCCTGTCATCTTATCTGAACCGCGTCATGACGGGACAGCACGTGATGAAGTGGCGCTCCGAACTGAAGAACTTCCTGAAGACGATACCCAATATCGGGGAACAGGTGCTGAAGTTCACGAAACAGGCGGAAGAGTCCCTCAAGGGCTTGATCGTCCCCGGCCTTCTCTTTGAAGAACTGGGCTTCCAGTATGTGGGCCCGCTGGAAGGCCACAGGCTCGACCACCTCATAAAAAATCTGGAGAACGTCAGGGCGTTGAATAAACCGGTTCTCGTCCACGTGATCACGCGCAAGGGAAAGGGCTATCCGCCAGCCGAACGGGAACCCTCGAAATTTCACGGAATCGGCCCGTTTAACATTGATTCGGGGGAACCGTTCAACGATAAAGACGCCCCGCCGTCCTATACGGAGGTGTTCGGCAGGACGATGCTGAGATTGGCCCGGGAGAACCCGAAGGTTGTGGCGATCACGGCGGCCATGTGCCAGGGGACGGGCCTGGAGGAATACTCGAAAGAATTCCCGGAGAGGTTTTATGACGTGGGCATCGCGGAGCAACACGGAGTGACCTTCGCCGCCGGCCTTGCAACGCTGGGCATTGTTCCCGTGGTGGCCATCTATTCCACGTTTCTGCAGCGGGCCTATGACCAGGTGCTCCATGATGTCTGTCTCCAGAAACTCCCCGTGGTGCTTTCCCTGGACCGCGGCGGCATCGTCGGTGACGACGGACCGACCCATCACGGCCTCTTCGACTATTCTTATCTGCGATCCATTCCCAATATCGTGGTCATGGCGCCGAAGGATGAAAACGAACTCCAGCACATGCTGAAGACGGCAGTGGAGTGCGGAGGGCCTGCCTCGGTGAGGTATCCCCGGGGGAGGGGTTTTGGTGTCTCCATGGACGAGGCGCCGGCGAACCTGGAAATCGGGAAGGGAGAGGTAGTCCGGGAAGGAAGCGATCTTGCCGTCATCGCCGTCGGGTCGACGGTCTATCCCGCCCTCGAGGCCGCGGAGACGCTCAGCCGGGAGGGAATACAGATCAGGGTCATCAACAGCCGTTTCGTGAAACCCCTTGATGAAACGCTCATCTGTGAAACGGCGGCCTCATTGAAGAAGGTCATCACGGTTGAGGAAAACGTCCTCATGGGCGGATTCGGGAGCGCCGTCCTCGAACTCTTCGAAAAGCGGGGGCTTCATGATATCAGGGTCAGGAGGCTCGGCATCCAGGATGAATTTGTCCAGCACGCGACTCAGGCGGAATTGAGACA
>CAYXFF010000008.1:11514-29582 GCA_964464185.1 uncultured Syntrophaceae bacterium
GGCTCGGCATCCAGGATGAATTTGTCCAGCACGCGACTCAGGCGGAATTGAGACAACTTCACGGGATCGATGCCCGGGGCATTGCCAGGGCCGTCCGGGAGGTTCTTAACATTTCATCCCCTCGTTCACAAGAACTCCATGGATAAAAAAAACCGGAAAGTCCGGCTGGACAGGCTTCTCGTGGAGAGAGGTATTTCCTCCACCCGCGAGAGGGCGAAAGCGCTTATTCTTTCAGGGGCGGTGCTGGTTGACGAAACACCTGTGGACAAGGCGGGGGCACTGGTTCGGGAAGACGCACAAATCCGCGTCAAGGGCGAAGACAACCCCTACGTGAGCCGGGGCGGTTTGAAACTCAAGGGGGCGCTCACCGAATTCGATATTCATGTCGGGGGCCTCGTGGCGCTTGATGTGGGGGCCTCCACAGGTGGTTTCACCGATTGCCTCCTTCAGGAAGGCGCGAAAAAAGTCTATGCCGTCGATGTGGGGTATGGACAGTTTGCCTGGTCTTTGCGGAATGATCCCAGAACCGTTCTTTTTGAGAGGACCAACATCCGATTCTTTTCCGGTGAGGGAATAGGGGACAGGATCGATATTGCCACGATTGACACCTCCTTCATATCACTCAGGCTCGTGATACCTGCCGTTCTCCGCCTGCTTGAAGGGAAGGCGGGGATCATCGCTCTCGTCAAGCCCCAGTTCGAGGCGGGTTACGGGGAAGTGGGAAAGAAGGGTGTGGTAAAGGACCCGGCGGTGCACAAAAAAGTCCTGCAGGAGATGGTCGAGTTCTGCCGGGAAATGGGCCTGGATGTGGTCGGGACCTGCGAATCCCCCCTCCTGGGACCGGCGGGAAACAGGGAATTCTTTATCTACGCCGTGAAGGAGTAAATTCGTGAAGCGTAAAGCGTAAAGTGTAAAGTGTAACCAGAAACTAGAAACTGGAAACTAGAAACCAGAAACTGAACGACATGGCTGTTAAGCTGGCAAAAAACGCGGGATTCTGCATGGGTGTGAGGCGGGCCATGGATATGGTCCTCGACATTGCCCGCCACATGGGCAATGAAAAGATCTACACCTATGGACCCCTCATCCATAATCCTCAAACCGTGGAGCTCCTGAAAAAAAGAGGAATCATTCCCCTCGAGAATATCGATGACATCAGGGAAGGGACCATCATCATAAGGGCCCACGGGATATCCCCCCAGGAGCGGAAAAACATAAAGGCCAGGGGCATCAAGATCATCGATGCGACCTGCCCCAAGGTGGCCAACGTTCAGGCCATCATAAAAAAACACGCATTCCTGGATTATACGGTTCTGATCGTTGGGGAACGGGAACATCCGGAGGTTGAAGGCCTTCTGGGTTACGCTGCGGGAAAGGGGATGGTCGTCGGATCCAAGGAGGAAATCGCGACCCTGCCCGCCCTCGGCAAGGTTTGTGTCGTTGCTCAGACCACGCAGAACAGAGATGAATACAGGGAGATTGCATCCGAAATCGCCGGGCGGTTTCCCGAAACTCTTGTTTTTGATACGATCTGCGAATCCACGGACAGGAGGCAGGCGGAGGTCATGGAAATGGCTGCCGGGATGGACGCCATGATCATCGTCGGAGGCAGGAACAGCGCCAACACAAGACGTCTCGCTGAAATATCGAACCGGAAGGGAACCCCCACCTTTCATATTGAAACCGCCGAGGATCTGGAAAAGATCGACCTGCGTCCCTTCAAACGGGTAGGAGTCTCCGCCGGAGCGTCCACACCCAACTGGATCATTGAAAAGGTCCTGGATGACATCACCGTATCCCAGAGCGAAAGAGAAAAAGGAAAGGTGCGTGGCCTTTTGAACCTGTGGGTCTTTGCGGTCAGAACGGACATCTATTCCGCCATCGGCGCGGGATGTCTCCTTTTCACGAGCACGATTCTCCAGGATCTTACGTTGAATTTTATCAATATCGCCATCGCCGCGCTCTATGTCTTTTCCATGCACCGGCTGAACCGGATCACCGACAGGAAGATCCGGGGAATGGAAGATTCTTTCAGCGGGGACGCCTACCGGAAGCATCAGAAAACCTATGTTGCCATTGCGGTTTTATCCATGATCACGGCCCTGGTCCTGTCTTTTCTGGCGGGGCCGGCGCCTTTCATCCTTCTTTTCCTGATCTCATCCGTCGGGATGCTCTATGCGGTCAGGATATTTCCGCAGGGCTGGCGTTTTGAGCGGATGAAGGACCTGCCGGGCTCTAAGAACATCCTCACGGCCCTTGCCTGGGCCGCCGTGACCGCTCTTGTTCCCCAGATCGAATGGAGTCTCACCGTGACGGTCGGCATGGTCCTTGCCTTCTTTTTCAACTTCGCCCTTGTTTTTGTCAAGTCCACCCTGTCGGACATGATCAATATCCAGAGTGACCGGCTGATCGGCAGAGAAACCATCCCCGTCCTGATCGGAGAAAAGAAAACCAGGTATCTCCTCGTGGGCATTTCGATTCTCCTGTTTGTTATAATGACAATAGCCTATCCGCTGGGATGGTCTTCCACGCTGAGTTTTGCTCTCCTGACCTCCATATTTTATGTATGGATTTGTTTCTATCTTTATGATAGAAGGGCGGAACTTCCCAGCATCGTTACGGAAGGCCTGTTGCAGACGAACTATGTCATCTCGGGTCTGAGCACGCTCTCATGGCTTTTTATGATGAGGACTATTTGAAAAATCAAGGGGGTGTTTTGACCATGACGAGGAAGTCTTTCGGGATTCCGGTTCTGATCTTTCTGATCTTTCTGCTGGCAGCCTGCGGGGGAAGTCTTCGCTACGCCCAGACGGCGCCGGAGGCGAAAAATTTTCACCCCGGGAAAATCACCGTCCTTCCTGCGGATGTGGGAATTTATCCGGAAGCGGGCGGCGTGATCGACCCCATCGTGACAACCGTGCTTGCGGACAGGGGATGGTTTTCTCATGTGGTGTCAACCGATGAGGTCAAGAAGATCCTCGCATCCAGTGAGGAACTGAGAAGGGCCTTGACGGAGTATACCCAGAAGCTTCAGACCGTCAGTTTTTCTGATCCTGATCTGAGCAGGAAAATAGGCGAGGGATTCGCCGTGGATGCCTTTCTGATCGTCCACGTGGATTACTGGAATTACGCGGTGGAGAATGACAATAAAGTGGCCAAGGCCGGGCTTGCAATGAAGCTCGTGGAGGCGGCGACAGGAAAGATCATCTGGAAGGCGGCCCACGACGAGTCAAGAGAATACAAATTTTTCAAGCCGGCTATCCCCGATGTGGCGAAGAGCGTGGCAAAGGACATGATCTATTGCATGCCCCATTGAAAGGGAAGGAAGATGATGCGGCGTCCACTGCCAGTGTGGTGGAAAAAACCTGTTTGTGATAAAATACATAGATGAGTCAAGCGGGAAAGGCCGTGAAGGGAATGACGAACGGAGGTTATGCCATGAAGGAAAAAGTGCAGAAAATAATCAATGATATAAGGCCCAGTCTTCAAGCGGACGGCGGTGACGTTGAACTGGTCGATGTCAGTGAGGACGGCATTGTCAGGGTCCGGCTGGTTGGGGCCTGTGCCGGCTGCCCCATGTCCCAGATGACGTTGAAGGGCGGAATTGAAAAGTATCTGAAAAAGATGATTCCAGAGGTAAAATCGGTTGTGTCCGTGCCGTGAATGGAACGGTGACCCATATAGAGAGCATTGGAGGTTTTTAAGGAAATGTCTTATACTATCACAGATGAATGTATCGCTTGTGGAAGTTGTGAAGGGGAATGTCCTGTAGAGGCCATCAGTGAGGGTGAGGAGAAGTATACCATCGACGAGAAACTCTGTACCGACTGTGGTGCCTGCGCCGATATTTGTCCTGTGGAAGCGATCGTGCCCGGCGCGTGAGTGTGTTCACAGCCTGATAATCGTGGGGAATCACGGCTCCGCTTTCGGAGGAGTGATTCCCTATTTTTTCATCTGCCTGAAATGAGGGAGACAGACCTTAGTAAGAGTGTTGAAAATGGGATACTTCATCACCTTTGAAGGCATAGAAGGCTGCGGTAAAACGACCCAGATCAGGATGGCCGGGGAGTTTTTAAGCGCGCAGGGGATGCCCGTCATCGTCACGGAAGAGCCGGGCGGTACGGTCCTCGGAGCGGAGCTCAGGAGAATTCTCCTCAACAGGGCGACTTTCGATCTCTGCAAGGAGGCGGAACTGTTTCTCTTCCTGGCCGACAGGGCGCAGCATGTCAAAGAGACGATACGGCCGGCGTTGAGGGACGGCAAGTGGGTGCTCTGCGATCGCTTTTCCGACGCCACAATCGCCTATCAGGGTTTCGGGAGGGAGATGGACCCCGATTTTGTCCGGCGGATGTGCGATTTCTCTTCGGGCGCACTGAAGCCCGATATGACCCTGCTTTTTGATCTTCCCGTCGACGTGGGTTTGAGGCGGGCTCTGGAGCGTGCCTCGCGGATCGAGAACGCGCCGCTGGAGGACCGCTTCGAGAGGGAGGCGCTGACATTTCACGAGAAGGTCAGGGAAGGGTACCTGTATCTGGCGCGGAAGGAGCCTGAGAGATTCCGCGTCATCGACGGCGGAAAGGCTGTCATGGATGTTCACCGGGAGGTCTCTTTTCATCTCTCCAAATGGTCAAAGAAGTGAGGCTGAGAACGACCTATGTCCTTCAAAGACATCTGCGGACAGGAGAAACCGATCGCCTTTCTGAAAAATGCCATGGAGAGGGGGCGTGTTTCCCATGCCTATCTCTTTTCCGGGTTAAGCGGTGTGGGGAAGAGGACCACGGCGGAGATTTTTGCCCGGGCCCTCAACTGCCGGGAAGCTCCTCTTGATGCCTGTGGCCGGTGTGCGTCCTGCCTCAAGATGGACCGGGAGAACCATCCCGATATATTGATCCTGAAGCCGGAGGGGCAATTCATCAGGATTCAGGAGATCCGGGCACTCCAGAACCAGATGAGATTTAAGCCCTTCGAGGGCGGAAAAAGAGTTTTCATTCTCGTGGATGCGGAACGCATGAACAGCGCCGCAGCCAATGCCCTTCTGAAGACGCTGGAGGAACCGGCACCCTCGAACATCCTGATCCTCGTGAGCTCCCGTCCCCACCAGCTTCCCCTGACCATCCTGTCCCGGTGCCAGCCCCTGCGGTTCAGCCCCCTCAGCAGGGAACAGATCACATCCTGTCTCACGGAACGGCTGAAGATGGACAGGGAGACAGCCTCTGTCCTTGCCGCCTCGGCGGGGGGAAGCATCGGGAAGGCCCTGAAGCTTCATAAGGATGCGTATCTGAAAGCAAGAGAGGATATCCTCCGGAAAATTGCGGCGTTCAGAAAGGAAGATCCCATCGGGGTCCTGTCCCTGGTGGACGTTCTTGGAAAGGAGAGGGGAGCCCTTCTGGAGGGGCTGGATATCCTCAGGACCTGGTACAGGGATATTCTTGTTTACAGGGAAACGGGAGAAACGGATAAACTGTTTCACCGGGATTGCCTGGAGGCTTTAAAGGTCTGTGCAGAGAGGATGGCGGTGCCGGACATCCTTCAGAACATGAAAACCGTCAGCCGGGCCTGCAACGCTATCGAGCGAAATGCCAATAAACAGTTGACTTTGGAAACCATGCTGTTTAGATTGGTGCACCCTTTTTCGTAATGTGCCGATTCGAATTTGCTTTTTGATGATGAACGAAGAGAAAGGGTGCCTGTTCAATAGGGTTCATTCCGCGTGCGGGGGTTGATATAGATTGAGAAATGTCGTTGGTATAAAATTCAATAAACAGGGCAAGGTCTATACGTTTGACGTGACCGGCCTCCCGTCTTTGAAGAAACAGGATACGGTTCTCGTCCAAACCGAGAACGGCACGGCCGTGGGAACGGTCGTGACGGAGGCGAGGACGCTGCCCGAAGAAAAATTGCCGGGAGGACTGAAAAAGGTTATCCGCAGAACCACGGAGGAGGATCTCGCGACAGAAGCAGACAACCGGAACCTGGAAAAAGACGCCCAGGCCTTCTGTATGGAGCGAATAGGAGCGCGGGAACTTCCCATGAAACTGGTGCAGGTGGAGTGCCTGTTTGACCGGTCCAAAATCATGTTTTATTTCACGGCGGAGAACCGGGTCGATTTCAGGGAGCTCGTGAAGGACCTTGTTCAGAAGTTCAAGACAAGGATCGAATTGAGGCAGATCGGAGTACGAAACGAGGCGAGGATCTTCGGAGGGATGGGCATCTGCGGAAGAGAACTCTGCTGCGTGGGATTCCTTCAAAATATGGACACCGTTTCGGTCAAGATGGCCAAGGAGCAGAACATGCTCCTCAATCCCGAGAAGATATCGGGACTCTGCGGGAGGCTCATGTGCTGTCTCTCCTTTGAGTATGAAGCCTATCAGAACATGAAAAAGTCGGTGCCCAAGGTCGGCAAGGGCATTGATACGCCCGCGGGTCGGGGCGAGGTTCTCCGGCACAGCCTGATCCGGGGAACGATTTCCGTCCGGCTGCAGGATGGAAAGGAGATAGAGATAAAGATTGAAGATTATGAAAAGAACAATCTCTCCCCGTATGTCATGTAATAAAACGAGGAAGGTCTGAACATGGAAAAGATTTTTTACGTCACGACCCCCATTTACTATGTGAATGCCTCGCCGCATATCGGCCACGCCTATACGACCATTGTCGCCGACGTCATGGCCCGGTTTTACCGCCTCTCCGGCTACAGCACCTTTTTCATGACCGGGACGGATGAGCATGGCGACAAGATCGCTGAGGCCGCCGGCAAAGCCGGTGTGACGCCGAAGGAATACGCCGACAGGATCAGCGTTCAGTTCCGCGATCTCTGGCCCCAGCTCTCCATCACCAACGACTATTTTATCCGGACGACGGACGAAAACCATGTCAAGACCGTTCAGTATATCCTCCAGAAGGTTTATGATGCCGGGGAAATTTATTTCGGAAAGTATGAGGGTTACTACTGCGTCGGATGCGAACGTTTCTACATGGAGACGGAACTGGCGGACGGCAAATGTCCCGATCACCAGGTGGCTCCCGAGTTCCGCCAGGAAAGCAATTATTTTTTCAAAATGAGCAAATACCAGGACTGGCTCATCCGGTACATCCGGGACAACCCCGATTTCATCCGGCCGGAGCGTTACAGGAACGAGGTCCTCGCCTTTCTCCGGGAACCTCTGGAAGACCTGTGCATTTCAAGGCCCAAGACGAGGCTGACCTGGGGCATCACCATTCCCTTTGACGAGGACTATGTCACCTATGTGTGGTTTGACGCCCTGATCAATTATATCACCGGCATCGGTTACCCCGAGGGGAAGAACTTCAAGGCGTTCTGGCCCTGGTCGGAACATCTGATTGCCAAGGATATCGTGAAGCCCCACGGCATTTACTGGCCCACCATGCTCAAGGCCGCCGGGATAGAGCCTTTCAGGCACCTGAACGTCCACGGATACTGGAATATCGAACAGAGCAAGATGTCCAAGAGTCTGGGCAACGTGGTACGGCCTCTTGATCTCAAGGACAAGTACGGCCTGGACGCCTTCCGGTATTTTCTGCTGCGCGACATGGTCTTCGGACTCGATTCAACCTTCAGCGAGGAGAGCCTGGTCCAGCGGATCAACTCGGATCTCGCCAACGATCTGGGCAACCTGGTCAGCAGGGTCATGGCCATGGCCCTGAAATACGGTGACGGTAAAGTGCCTCGGCCGGGGGACAGCGCGCCGGAGGATCAGCATCTGGTCGAGACGGCCGGGCACACGCTGTCGCAGGTGGAGGCTTCCTTCCGGGATCTGGCGTTTCACAAGGCCCTCATCGCCGTCTGGGAGTTTATCAACGTAACGAACAAGTACATCGTGGAGAGGGAGCCCTGGAACCTCGCCAAGGACGCGGCCTCGAAAGACAGGCTGGACACGGTCCTTTATCAACTGATGGAGGCCCTGAGGGTCGTGGCGGTTCTGATAGCCCCCTTCATGCCCGACACAGCGAAAAAGATTTTAGAGCAGATCGGGGTGAAAGATATCGATTCCCAGAATCACGACTCCATCCGGAACTGGGGCGAACTGGCCGCCGGGAGCGCCTTGACGCGGGCCGCGGCGCTTTTCCCCCGTGTGGAGTTCAAAAAAGAGGAAGCCGTCGAGGAGAGGAAAGAAGCCATGACTCCGATCAAGCCGGAAATAGCATACGAAGAGTTCCAGAAAATCGATCTCAGGGTGGCCAGAGTCCTTGAGGCCGAAAGGGTGCCCAAGTCCACCAAACTGGTCAAGCTGAAGATCGATATAGGCGAGGTGAGGACCATCGTGGCGGGGATCGGCGTGGATTACAAGCCCGAAGACCTGGTGGGGAAGAAGATCGTGGTAGTGGTGAATCTGAAACCCACGAAGCTGATGGGCGTGGAATCCCGCGGGATGCTTCTCGCGACGGACGCTGAAGAGGGCCTTGCGCTGCTGACCTCTGACAAGGATGCAAAGACGGGAGCCCAGGTTCGATAAATTCTAAGCACTAAATACTAATTCTAAACAAAAATCAGAAATCTGAATATTTCGGACATGGAACATTTGAGATTTTGAATTTGTTTAGAATTTAGAAATTAGAATTTCGGATTTGATCCTATTCTCCTTCATCATACCGTTCCGCTGATGACGGGATGGGCGCGGAGTCTTTCGGTTTCGGGGGTGTGAGAGGGACATCCACAAGCGTCACGTATTTGGTGACGATCTCGGCTGTATCAAAGACATTCAGCTTGCCGAAGAGGAAGAGGAACTTCTCTTCCAGTTCTCTGCCGATCTCCCGGCGGATCTCGCTCGGAAGGTTCCACATCTCTTGCTTGAAAGGGCCGAAGATTTTTTTGCGGGTCTTGTAAATGAACTGTTCCTCCGTATCCTTCGCGGAACGCTCGTCGGCCAGGTTCGTCTTCACGTAGCGGTAAAGCTTCTCGCGCAGGTCGGAAGGGAATCGGGGGCTGTCGAGAATGATATTCTGGAAGCCCGTCGCGAGATGGATCTCCGCCGTTCCCGTCTTGGGAAATTTGTCGAAGGCCTCGTCGGGAAGGGTGGAAGCGCCGTGCTGAACGGCCCCGGCAAGTCCGTACTTGTCCCTCGCGGCGCGGGAAATTCTCTCGAGGGTGTCGAAGTCGATGCTGACCTTGGCGATGGTGCCGTCGGGCAGGACAACGCCTCCGTGCGATGTTCCCGTCTGGACGCTGATCTTGCTGATCCCCTTGAGCCCTTTTCCTTTCTTTGCCAGTTCCTCCAGAAAGTTGTCCATGAACCCCTGGAGCTCTTCCACAGTGCTGTTCTTCCCTCCCACTTCCCCGATCTCTCCGCCCACGGAAATGGTGATCCCCTTCGGTTCCAATCGGCGGATCAGGGCCGTGAGATCGGCGGCGATGGCGAAGTTGTTCCGCTGCTGTTCCTTGATGGTGGGTTTGCTCAGGTCCACAACGGTGGATGAGTCGATGTCGATGTTGTAGAACCCCGCGGCGATCGCCTCCCGGATCAGATCCCTCACAGCGTCCACCTCTTTTTTCGGGTCGGAGGCGAACTTCTTCCCGCTGACCTGGAAATGGTCGCCCTGCAGGAAGAGCGGCCCGCGGTAGCCGGTCCTGATGGCAGCGGCCGTCACCACGGCCGTGTATTCCGAAGGGCGCTGCTCCGTGTAGCCGATTTCGGAGCGGGCGATTTCAAAGATGAACGGACCGACCTTCCCCTTGAGAGCGGCTCGGAATACGCCCTGGGCCGATTCGTAAGTCAGCCCCCGGAGATTGATGGCCGGAACGGTGAAACCCGAGACCTTGTTTTTCCCCATGGCCTCGTAAAGGCCGTGGATGGATGACGAGAGAATGCCGAGAGCGGCCCCGGCTCTCCGGATCAGCCAGGCGGCAGCCTCCCTGACACCGGCCTCAGGGCTGAAGACGGCGGAATAGACCAGATCGTCGACAAGTGATTTCCGGAGTTTTTCTTCAGAGAGAACAAGCACGTCGTTGCCGGCGATCCGCAGGATGCCATCAATGCTCCCATTGAGCTGCTTCATATTTTCATAGATCATGGTCCGGTCTCTCTCTTCGTGGTTTGAACCTTTTGCCCTTCGCCCTTCGCCTTTAGCCCTTAGCCTTTTTGTAGATATTCCTTCGCTTTCTCGACTTCATGCCGGCTGCCGATGTAAATGGGCGAGCGGTGGTCGAGGTTCTCCGGCTTGATGGAGAGGATGTCCTCTTTTCCATCCGTGGCCTTTCCCCCGGCCTGCTCGATGATAAAGGCCATGGGCTGGAGTTCGAAGATCAGACGGAGTTTTCCCTTCGGGGAATCCTTGAGCGCGGGATAGGAGAAAATGCCGCCTTTCTTGATGAGGATCTGATTGATGTCCAGCACGAACCCGCCGCTGTAACGGAGTTTGTAGCCTTTCTTTTCCAGGTGCTCCACATATTTCAGATGACCCGGAAGCCACTCTTTCCTCAATCCTCCGAGGCTGTAAATGGAGCCCTTTTCTTCGAGCGTGATGTTGTCCTGCGAAAGGATGTACTCGCCCTCCCGGTTCAGGACGAATTCATGAGTTCTCTTGCCGGCCGAGTAGACCATGGTGATCAGGGGACCGTAGGTGATGTACATGGCGGCCACGAGGGTCTCTTTCCCCGGCGACAGGATCGGGGCGTTGTGGATGCCGATGATGGTGCCGATGGAAAGGTTGCTTTCCACCAGGGAAGAGCCGTCAAGAGGATCCGCGGTGATGTAATATTTTTCCTGGCCCTTGCCGATGGGGATAACGGCATCCCGTTCTTCCGACGCGTATTCGCGCACGAAGCCGGAAAACTGGAGCTGGGCCTTGAGAATTTCATCGGCGCTCCGGTCGAGGGCCAGCTGATCCTCTCCGAAAATATTCTGAAACCCGGCGAATTTCCGGTTTGATTCGTGGATCTTGGCGGATATGTATTTCCCCGTGACGGCGATCTGCCAGATAAGCCTCCGCAGTTCCGTCTCCACACCTTCCATCCACATGTGCCTTCGCAAGTCCGTACCAAACTGGGTCGCATCGGATATATTGTCCATGAACGTTCTCCCACGATTATCAATAGAATGTTGTTTTTGTAACAATTTATGGAAATCTTTACAAGCAAAATGTATTGCGGAAAGTCCCCATACTCCTGTTCTGCGGATGTTTTGCGGGATCCAGGTGGGGAGGGCAGGAGCTTTTTACCGGTTTTCGGAATCCTTCCGATCAGGCGACATTCAGGTATGGATGCCGAGCCTGGGCAGGATATGGCGGCTCAGGAGAAACCATGCCGCGATGATCAGGATAAAAATCAAGAATTCTTCCATGGGTTCACACTCCTTTTCAGGTCCCGTCCAGGAACGGAAAGGACGCCTGCCTCCATCGGCAGAGGCACCGGCCGCAGTGGGGCTGGCTGAGCGCCCTTGACCTGCAGGCGTCTATGTCGATGAAGTAGCCGTACTTCTCACACCACCGGTTTTCCCTTGACGTGTCATCCGGCAGGCGTTCAGCCTTCGCCTTTCTCTTCTTCCCCGGGCGGCGGCTTCCTGCTGTCATGATCCTTTTTTCCCAAACAGCGCACCGAGCCCGATCTCCGTCCAGTCCTGGATGCCGGGAGCCTTCAGCCATATCTTCAGCTGCGCGGGAACGGCGATCACCTGGTAGATGGTCCCTTTGACGGTAGGGCCGCCCTGTTCGATGGGTGTATCGAGGACCTTCATCATGACCTGAGGGTTAAAAGTACCCTTGTATTTTTCCCCGAGGGCAAGGAGGTTCTGATACCGCCTGATGGTCAATCCTCCCACTTTTTCATCGTTCACCTGGGAGATGTTCCAGTTCGGGTCCACAAAGTGGTTTGTTGCCGCGATGAAGCCATCCCGGTCCTGATCCCGCCGCCTCGTATCATAGAGGGAGCATTCATAGGAAGCGGCCCGCTTCGTGTCCGCCGCGTTGATGATGGAGGACAGGTTGACGAGCGTTGATTTAAAGGCCCTGTCCGCCTCGGCCAGTGTGGAATAATCCTGCAAAAAAGAAAAGATCGTCGTGAATGCGGAAACACGTTCCAGCGAAAAGCCCATCCAGGGACCGGCGTTCAGTTCTATGAAAAGCCCATCGCTGTTCATTCCCGTGGCGTTATAGATCACCCCGGCGTAATTGATCAGGGCGGCCGGGATGCTCCGGTCCGTGGGCTTGAACACGGAAACCACCATGAATCGGGCAAAGTCCTTGTAGAATTCCGTGTCATCGTTGTTGCGTCCGAACACGAGCGGACCTCCGGACGTGTAGGGACCCCATGCCGCTACGCCCGAGCAGCGCCCGTAGGATAGATGATTGATCTTCGGGTACCACTCGATGGCGTTCAAAAGGATCTGCCTCTCAAAGCCGAGGCCGGATGTTTCGGCCATCCCGTAAAGGATTTCCCTGTACCTCTGAGGATAGGGTTCGAAAACAGCCATGGCGATGGTCTTGAGCCTCTCCGGGGGAAGTTTCTGTTTCTTGATGAAAAATTCCTCTATCGAAAGCTGGTAGAGCGTCTGCAATTCGTTTTTCAGCAGTCCTCCATATTGCCTCCCCATCTGGCGGTAGTCGCCGGTCAGTTCCACCACGCTGAATTTGCCGGCCCGGTAGAGCTTCCCTCCTTCAAATTCCGCTGACCATTTCGGCTTCGAATCTTCTGCAGCACCGGCGTCCCCGGCCCATGTCAGACCGGACGCGCACAAGACCGCGAACGCGGCGATAAGGATATTCAATCCCGTTTTTTTCATCGTTTCCCCCTTTTCCTCTTAAACGGAATTTATTTGTCAGCATGGGTGATGCGTCCGCCCGGGTCCGTTCGTACGCCGTCCGTCCGATTTCCGCTTCCCGAAAAAAAAAGGAGCTAACCCCTTCGGTTACCCCCTTTTGTATTTCATGGTGCCGAAGCCGGGACTTGAATGCTAAGGCAATGAATTTTAAAAAACAAGGGTATTTCGGTCTTTTCCTTTGATTTCGGTAGCTTACGATTTGTGTTTGGTCTCTTCAATAATTGCATCCAGTGCAATATTTTCAGTCTTTTCCAGAAAAAAGTACCCCAAAAGGACCCCAAAGAAAATAAAGCCACGTTGTGCAACAAAATTTTCCTCTTGCGCCATCCATACGTCTGTAATATAATCTTACCAGTAAGAATATTAATAGGAGCAGAATATGGCTAATCTAGCTACAACAAAGATGTCCTCGAAAGGGCAGGTGGTTATTCCGGAGGATATCCGGAAGCAACTGAAGTTAAAGCCCGGGGTGCAATTTGTGGTCGTGGGGAAAAAGGATGTCGTGATACTGAAAGCGATTTCCGCGCCGTCAATGGAGGATTTCGATGCCTTGATTGCTGAAGCACGCCTCAAAGGAAAAGAGGCTGGTTTGAGGAAATCCGATATTGCTGCGGCGGTCGCCAAAGCCCGGGGCAAGAATTGAAGGTAATCCTGGACACGAACGTCTTTGTTTCGGGCGTATTCTTTACTGGACCGCCCTATCGAATTCTTGAAGCTTGGCGTGACGGTAAATTGCAACTGCTTATATCCGAGGATATCCTGAAAGAGTACCGCAGAGTGGGAGAAGTTTTAGCGAACCGTTTTCCTTCCATTGATTTACAGCCATTGCTTGCATTGGCGGCAGTAAAGGCTGAAATGTCTACGTCAAAACACTTTGACACTCCGCTCTGTGAAGACCCTGACGATGATATGTTCATCACGTGCGCGCTTTCCGGTAAATGCAAAATGATTGTAAGCGGAGATAAGCATCTCTTGAAGATGTCAGGATATCGGGGAATAAAGGTGCTGAGTCCACGTGAGTTTGTTGATCAACATATCGAGAAGTAGAGGAAGCCCACGCCTCCGCATTTTCTATCAATAAAGACTCTATCGAAATATTCATCAATAATATTTGACGTGGGAGATCCTGATTATTACGAACAGTTTGGCTTCAGAAATCTCCCGAACTTGGTTATTGGTGATGTTCCGCAACAGTACTTTCTTGCATTGCCGTTCGAGGAAAACAAGACTCGCGGTACTGTGACATTTCATGAGGGCTTTACTGCAAACGGCTAACCAGGCGCTGAAGCGGATCGTACCCTGGCGGGCCACTCCCGCTGGTTCCCCGTTATGATTAAGAAGGACCCATGAAAACAGCTCCAAAATCAGAGAAGACTTGCCCAGGCTGCTTAAAGTCCAAGCCGATTGAAGACTTCGTGACGATCTATGGGTTCTCCAACCCACGCGGAAAATACTGTCGAGATTGTTTTCTCTCTCACCAACGTGATCAAGCCATCACGCTCATGGACGGAAGAGATTATTGTCTTTACTGCGGGAAGAAAATGGACAAAGCTTATGACTGGAACCCGGACGGCAGTACGACCAAACATTATCTTAATCGGGATCACATGGACCCTTTTGCTTTAGGGGGTGAAGACTCAGACCACAATACAGTTTATTGCTGTGTTTCCTGTAACCTTAGGAAAGGTGACAGACCGTTTACGGAATGGTTGCAAACGTTATCGCCCGAGTGTGGCGAGTTAGCCAGAGAGGTTTACGTTCAAAAACATGGTTATCAACCGGAGGACTTTACTCCTTCAGAGAACAGAATAGTAATCACGGTGCATCTCAGTGATAAAAAGAAAGTTTCATGACCACAGCATGCACCCGATCGCGCAAACTGCGCGCTCCGGGTGACGCAGGCGTTATGTTCCGAGCAATAAGCAGGTGGTGATGCCGTGCGACGCGACGAATCATTCGTAGCTCATTCTCTTGTTGAGTTTCTTGGCGGTCCCTCGTGTGTATCGGTCTCCGACGGTGAGGATCCTCCCGATCTTTACCTCGATTTCGGTGCGTTTCGCGTAGGTGTGGAGGTTACGCGGCTATCACAATTCACCTTTGAACGAGACGGAAGCTTAGGCAATCGAGCGACTCAGGATTCTTTCGGCCTGCGATTGATCGAGGAACTCAATAGCAAGATCGGTCCTTCACTTGCGGACGGCATCAGCCTCCTGGTCGGCTTGAAGGTGCCCGTTTCTAAAGTTTCACAATTCCGAAAAAGCTTGACAAAGTGGGTCGCTGAGGTTGCTACTGCCCCACGGAAGGGAGTGAAGGAGGAACGGGTAATCGAAGGGTCGAAAACAACCATCTCAGTTATTCCTGAGCGTCCTTCCGGTAAGAAGATCGTGGGATATGTGGTTAATGCGGACTCTTCGGCAGACATCGATTTAAATGCTCGCTTGGTTCTGGAGGATCGTATCCTCACGAAAAGTGAGATTTGCGCCACGTTGCCACGGCCTATCTGGCTGGCTGTATTGAACAACTACTGGCTCGCCGACGCCGACACCTACACTACGGCTTATCGGCAACTTAAGCCATCTCACTGTTTTGAGCGTATTTTTCTCGTGTCTGAAGATGGTCAGGTTAATGAACTTACCATGGAGACATAACAATGCCATGCAACGGATCGGAAAGAAACGGCGCTTGCCTCCCTCATTCCACAAACTGACTTCCAGAAATGTAGTTTTCCTGAATCGGCCATTTCATGCGTCCTTTCAAGTGGGAAGCGATAGCGTATATTGCTCACTGTACGGGATTGATGTATAAAGTGTCATCGGCTTAAAAGGAGACATCTATGAAATCCCCGCTGGCAAGGATCATCCTTTTTTCTTTTTTGTTTCTGTTATTCGTTCCTCATCTTGTATCTGCTGAAACCAAAACTTTCATTAAGGAATATACTTATCAAGCAGGTGATGAGGACAGTAAAAATTCAAGCCGGACAATTGCCCTAAGAGAAGTCAAAAGGCTTCTTTTAGAAGAGTTGGGTACCTATCTTGAAAGTCAAACAGACGTAAATAATTTTCTAATGACAAGAGACCAGATTACAGCCCTAACTGCCGGAATAGTGAGTTCTGAAATAATAGAAGACACATGGGATGGCAAGATATACTGGCTTAAAGCTAAAATCTCCGCGGACCCGCAGGATGTGCTAAAAAACATTGATAATCTTCGCACTAATCGAGGAAAGATCAAAGAATTAGAAGACCTAAAAAAACAATCGGAAGAACTTTTGAAGGAAAATGAGCGGCTAAATAAAGAATTAAAGATAGCAAAAGGTGCGACAAAACACGAAGCAGCACAAGCATATAAGCTAAATATAGATAAATTAAGTGCCACTGAATGGTTTGAAAAAGGCTACAAATTATCTATAGCCGGTAACAATGTCGATGCGGTAAAAGCTTTTAGTAAAACCATTGAATTGAACCCGCAGTATGCAGACGCTTACGTTGTCAGAGGTGTTGCTTATGGCAACCTTGGCAATTCCAAACAGGAGATTAAAGATTACAACAAAGCCATAGAACTGAACCCTCTGTTTGCAGAGGCATACGTTTTCAGAGGGATTGCTTATTACATGCTTGGCAATTATCAACAGGCGATTAAAGATTATGACAAAGCTATAGAACTAGATCCGCAGTCATCAGATGCATATGGGGGCAGAGGGGCTGCTTATAGCGATCTTGGCAACTATCAGCAGGCAATCAAGGATTGCAACAAAGCCATAGAACTGAACCCGCAACTAGCGGCGACATACTATAACAGAGGGCTTGATTATCATAAGCTTGGCAATTATCAGCAGGCAATTAAGGATTTTAATAAAGCCATAGAACTGAACCCGCAGTACGCAGATGCTTACACTAACAGAGGGAATGCTTATGGCAAGATTGGCAATTATAAACAGGAGATTAAGGATTATAACAAAGCCATAGAACTGAACCCCCGACATGCAGAGTATTACGTCATCAGAGGGGGCGCTTATGTTCGGCTGGACAACTATCAGCAGGCAATTAAAGATTGCGACAAGGCCATAGAGCTGAACCCGCAACTAGCAATTGCTTACTATACCAGAGGTCTTACTTTTAATATTGTTGGCAATTATCGGCAGTTTATTGCAGATGCTAAAATTGCCGCCAGGCTTGGACTGAAATCAGCTCAAGATTTTTTAAGATCAAAGGACATTGGGTGGTAAGAAGACGTTCCTGTAATATGTAAAGATCATACTTTTTACATTTTTCGTCATAGCCTATGAATTAGGATCGAAAAAGGCATGAGTAGCTTGCATGGAGGTTAAGGTGGTAGTTAATAACGCTCAAGCGGACGCATCCAAACAGGCAGTGAAGATATTCTGCAATTGTTTTGCTCAACTGAAAGCCCAGCATTATACATTCACGGTATTGTTTTCTGATAAAAGGATTCAAGACCTTATGGACGTGACTGCAAGAGAGTTCTTTGTGGAGCTAAACAAAATTATGCATGAGCATCTGCTGTTAGAATTTGTTAAATTATCAGATCCTGCAATATCGAGAAAAAAAAGTGAAAACCTTACGATTCACAATTTGTACGAAACTATTAATTGGTCAAATTGCACAAAGCGAAAACTAGAGAATTTAATATTAAGAATAGAATCTTTTCGAAAATATTTAAAGCCTGCAAGGAATAAAATACTGGCTCACCCTAATAAGGGAACGATAATGTCCGGTACACGATTAGGTGAATTCCCGGAAGGAGAGGATATTCATTTTGTTTCCAATATCGAAGAGATATGCAACGTTATGCATACAGAATGCTTCGGTATCATTTTCGGCGATGTTGGAGTAACAATAGCTGGCGACGTTCATGATTTTATTAAGATGATAGGCAAGGCTTCGGCATTCGATGATCTTTTCAATGCAAGTACGGGAGAAGAGAAAATAAGGCTATTCGATCTCCTGAGATCAAAACTATCAGAGGAACATTAGGCCATGCACCCAGGATTTTCCTGGTATTTCATCCAGCAAAAACTCTATTTTATGAACAAAATGAGCATACACTCACTTTAAAAAGTTGATTATGCTAAGTATAATATTTGCTTGACATAGCCAACATCTCTGCTATAAGAAAGACCATATTATTTCTTTGCTTGGGAAGACTCGTTACGTCCAAGGACGCCTTTTTAAAAGGCCCGTAACGACCGAATTCGCCGGTACTGTAGATTATCTTCTACCTAGCCCCGGCGTCTCAGTTAGCCCGTGGCGGGGCGGTGAGTGCGCCGTTTTCCGA
>CAYXFF010000009.1:0-1642 GCA_964464185.1 uncultured Syntrophaceae bacterium
CACCATGATCCCCATCAGCCGGTACGCGACCGTCCATGGAATACCCGTGAGCCAGCTGATCCGAAAAGAGAAGCTGGATGCCATCATCGAAAGAACAAAGAACAGCGGCGCTGAAATCGTCGGCCTCCTGAAAACGGGGAGCGCGTTTCACGCCCCCTCGGCGTCTGTTGTTTTCATGCTCGAAGCCATCCTTATGGAAAAACCCCGGATTCTCCCCGCCTCGGTCTGCCTCGAAGGCCAGTACGGGATCAGCGGTGTCCACCTCGGCGCCCCGATCCGGCTTGGCCCTTCCGGCGTGGAAGAGATCTATGAGCTGAGCCTTAACGGCGAAGAATCGGCCGCGCTGAAAAAATCGGCGGATACGGCGAAGAAAACCTTTGAAGACCTGATATCCCATGAAATATGAGAAAGCCGACGTCACCCCCTGGGAAGACATCCTGCCCTTTGTTGAAAAACCCGGCCGCTATGTCGGAGGGGAAGTCCATTCCCGGCGCATCGACAGGAACGCCTGCCGTCTGAGTTTCGCCCTTGCATTCCCCGACACCTATGAAATCGGCATGTCCCATCTCGGCATCCAGATCCTTTACGCGGTCCTGAACAGCCGTCCCGACATTACGGCGGAGAGGTTCTTCGCGCCCTGGCCGGACATGGAGGCGCTGATGCGGGAGAAGGGGATCCCCCTTTCCTCGCTCGAAAGCCGCATCCCTTTGTCTTCCTTTGATATCGTTGGATTTTCCCTTCAATATGAACTGTCTTTCACGAATGTCCTGAACATGCTGGATCTCGGAGGCATCCCGCTCCACGCGAAAGACCGGAGGGAAGGCTCTCCCATCGTCATCGCCGGCGGACCAGGCGCCTTCAACCCGGCGCCCGTGGCCCCCTTTTTCGATGCCATTGTCATCGGCGAAGGGGAAGAAGTGGTGATGGAGATCGCCATGGCGGTGATGGAGGCAAAGGAAGGAAAACGCTCAAGAAGCGGGGTCCTTTCCCGGCTCGCCGCCATCGAGGGAATGTATGTCCCTTCGCATCACCGGGCCGGTCAAAAAATCAGGAAGAGGGTGGTCCTGGATCTGAACGACTGGACTCAGCCCTCAAGTCCGATCATCCCCCTCATCAAGATCATCCATGACCGGGTCAACCTCGAAATCGCCCGGGGATGCACGCGGGGATGCCGCTTCTGCCAGGCCGGAATGGTGTGGCGGCCGGTGCGGGAGAGGCGTCTCGAGACGCTGAACGCCATGGCTGATAGGATGCTGCATTCCACAGGCTGCGATGAAATCTCCCTCCTGTCCCTGAGCTCAGGCGATTATTCGCGAATCGAAGACCTCCTCAGCGGATTGATGAACCGGTATCAGGCCAGCCGGGTGGCCGTTGGTCTTCCGTCCCTTCGGGTGGAAACCCTGACTCCGAGGCTCATCGAAGAGATCAAACGGGTAAGGAAGACGAGTTTCACCCTGGCGCCGGAAGCCGGAACCCAGCGTCTGAGAAACATCATCAACAAGGGAAACAGCGCCGAAGATCTTCTCGAAACCACGCGCCATGTCTTCGCCGCCGGATGGCGTTCCGTCAAGCTCTATTTCATGCTGGGACTGCCCGGGGAAAAGGAGGAAGATCTGGACGGCATTGCGGACCTGGCCTGGCG
>CAYXFF010000009.1:1742-6036 GCA_964464185.1 uncultured Syntrophaceae bacterium
TTTCCTTCGTCTATTCGGAGGGTTTTCATCCTCAGCCGCGGTTGTCCTTCGCCACGGCTCTCTCTGTGGGCATTGAGAGCCTCGCGGAATACGCGGACGTCCAGATAGAAGACCCGGAAACGGACAGGAATGAAATGATAAGCAGGATCAATTCGTTTCTCCCCCTCGGCATGGAGATCCTGGAGGCGGAGGAAATCTCTTTTCAAGATCCTTCCCTGTCTGATATAATATGTGGATATCGTTATGAGATGTTTCCTGCTGGCGAATCAGGGATGGAAGAGGCGAGGATCCGGGACTTTCTCGAATCGGAATCCTTTGTCATCACGAAAAACAAGCGGGGGAAATCCGTTCAGCAGGATATCCGGCCGCTCGTGTCAAGCCTGGCCTACGACGGTTTGAATCGTTTGGTCCGGCTCACAGTCCGGCTGAAAGAAGGCGGCGGCGTGAAACCCGGGGAGATCCTCACCGGCATCCTCGGTCTTGATGCCGTGACGGAGAAAAGGGCACGGATTGTGAGGACGGAGGCCGTCTTTTCAGCCGAATAACGCGTTCCTTATCAAGAACTCAAAACAGGGTGAACCTCCATGGCCAAGGAAATGGTTTTCAACTGCACCAATCATGAAACAAGGATCGCCGTCTTGGAGAACGGGCTTCTCGCGAATATCTACATTGAGAGAACGGCGGAAAGCGGAATTATAGGAAACATTTACATCGGAAGGGTGGTGCGCGTCCTCCCGGGGATTCAGGCCGCATTCGTGGACATCGGTCTCGACAGAACGGCTTTTCTCTACGTGGCCGATATCCGGCCTGATTTCAGCGACCTTGAATATCTCATGACTGAAGAGGAGTATAACGGCGAGGAGGAAGTCGTCGATTTTGAGAGAAAGCTCGTCCGCAAGGAATATACTTATCATATTGAAGACCTCATCACGGAGGGACAGGAAATACCGGTTCAGGTCTCAAAAGAACCCATCGGGAGCAAGGGGGCCCGTCTGACGACAAACATCTCCCTCCCGGGCAGAAATCTCGTCTTCATGCCGACCGTAAACCATGTGGGTATCTCCAGACGCATACAGGATGAAGAAGAACGCAAAAGACTCAGGGAGGTCATCGAGAGACTGAGACCCGAGAAGCAGGGATTCATCGCGAGGACCGTAAGCGAAGGCAAGGGAGAGGAAGAGCTCCTGGCCGATGTGGACTATCTCACCCGCCTCTGGGAAACCATACAGAGCAAGAAAGACAAGGTAGGCGTTCCCGGCCTCGTGCACAGGGAGATCGGGATCACTTTGAGGGCCATACGGGATATCTACACCAACGACGTGGGCCGCATCATTGTGGACTCAAAAAAGGAATACCAGCAGATCACCGAATTCATGGAGACCTTCATGCCAAAGGCGGATTACTACCTCGAATTCTACGACAAGAAGGAACCGATCTTTGATTTCTTCGGTGTCGAACTGGACATATCGCGGGCCCTGAACAAGAAGGTGTGGCTCAAATCCGGAGGTTACATCATCATTGAAACCACGGAGGCCCTTTCCGCCATCGATGTGAACACAGGGAAATACGTGGGCAAGCGAAATCTGGAGGAAACGATCCTGAACACCAATCTCGAGGCCGTGAAAGAACTCTCTTATCAGATCCGTCTCCGGAACATCGGGGGGATCATCATCATCGATTTCATCGACATGGAAAACGAGGCTCACCGGGAGAAGGTTTTCAACGCGCTCAAGGAGGAGATGGAGAAGGACAAGTGCAAGACGAACATTCTGAAAATTTCGGAACTCGGGCTGATTGAAATGACGAGGCAGAGAAACGGAAAGAATATCGACAGGACCCTTTGTGACACCTGTCCCTACTGCGAGGGGAAAGGGCTGATAAAGTCCAGGAAAACCATTTGTTACGATATATTCAGAGAGGTCGAGAGGGAAGGCATCCAGAGTCTGGCCGGCACCATCTGTATTCTGGCGAACCCCGAAATTGCGGACCTGCTCCTGGAAGACGAGAAAAATACGATCGAAAAGCTGGAAGAAAAGATGAAAAAGAAGATTGTGATCAAGGTGGACAAGAATTTTCACCAGGAGAATTATGAAATCATCGCCATGCAATAAATTTTGTCAACAAATTTTGATTGACAAAAGGCATTGTAATCTTATAGTTTACCTTTTTTAATTTTAGAGGGAAGGATTTCAACGATGTACGCAGTCATCAAAACAGGCGGAAAACAGTACAGGGTTTCAGAGGGGGACCTTCTGAGAGTCGAAAAGATAGACGGGGAGAAGGGTTCTGTCGTATCCTTCAATGAGGTTCTCATGGTCTCTAAAGACGATGACATCCGGATCGGAAAACCCTTTGTGGAAGGCGCCGTCGTTCTAGGTGAGATCGTGGACAATGCCAAGGGACCGAAGATCACCATCTTCAAGATGAAAAGAAGAAAAGGCTTCAGAAAGAAGACAGGTCACCGGCAGAGTCTCACTTCTTTGAAAATAAAAGAGATTTCCTTATAGGCGGAGGACCAGATGGCACACAAGAAAGGACAGGGAAGCACCCGCAACGGCCGTGACAGCAACGCCCAGAGGAGGGGTGTGAAGGTGTTCAGCGGTGAGGTTGTCCATGCGGGCTCCATTTTAATGAGACAGGTGGGAACCCGAATCCACCCGGGCAACAACGTGGGCATGGGGAAGGATTACACCCTTTACGCGAAGATCAACGGAACGGTCCGGTTCGAAAGAAAAGACAGAACCCGGAAAAAGGTCAGCGTTTACGCCATTTAAGACCAGAGAGAGGGTTTCCCTTATAGGTTCCGTACCTGACCTGTCTGTCAATCGTGAATAAAAAAAATGGGCACTATTTTCTTGACACCACAAACTGTTTTTATTATATCTCTCTCTCAATAGAGGGGTTATTCGTTCCAATTCTCATGGTTGCGGGTAGTAAGACGTGTTACGGATATCACGATAGCGCCGCTGAGGCTTACAAAAGCCGAAGCGGTTTTTTATTTAAAGGGGGATTTTCGTCATCCTGACACCAGGGTGCCAAGAAAAAAGGAGGGTGTCGTTTAATGAGCGATAAGGAAACAGGCGTTGTGAAGTGGTTCGATGAAAAGAAGGGTTATGGTTTTATCGCCCGCCAAACGGGCGGGGATGTCTTCGTCCATTATTCCGACATTGCCGGACAGACAGGTTTCCGCAGTTTGAAAGAAGGGGACAACGTCGAGTTCAGCATCAAACAGAATCAGAAGGGACAGGCCGCCGCGAACGTTACCAAGGTTTGACGGATTTCGTCCCGTAACGCAGATCGGCTCCCGCCATTGATCGCATAGCCGCTGCCCGGTTTTTTATTCCGGTCTGAAAATCACGGCGATGCGGGCCTTGCCGCCAGTTCATCCAGATTGATCATCTCGCATCAAGAGGGATTTGTGTGTCTGACCGGCCCTCATCTTTTCTGTGATATCTTCGTAAGAATCCTTGACACAGGGCAACCGCTTTTTTACACTGCCTCATTCTGATTGGACCTGTCTAATCTATCTCCTGTGATGAAAAAGGCAGCGCTATTTTGAAGAAACACAGAGAAGGAAATAATTCATGACCGACTATCTCATCATTGGAAACGGTGTGGCGGCAAATTCCGCGGCGGAAACCATCCGCCATCTGGATCAGAAAGGTTCGATCCGGATGTTTACCAGAGAGGAATTTCCCTTTTATTACACCCCTGCCCTCCCGGAATACATCTCGGAGGAGAAAGCTCTCAAAAATATCTTTATCCACGATCTCCCATGGTATGAAAAGAACAGGATTACCCTTCATCGGGGAACGGAAGTCCTGGGGATTGACCTGTCCGGAAAGACCGTGATCACGGAAGGCGGCCGGCGTTTCCATTATGACCGGCTTCTCCTGGCGACGGGAGCCGCCTGCCAGGTTCCTTCGATTGCCGGCACGAATACGGACGGTGTCTTCACGCTGCGAACCATCGCCGACGCCGATGCCATTATCGAGAGGGCAAAGAAGGCAAAAAAGGCCGTCCTCATCGGCGGGGGGCTTCTGGGACTCGAAGCGGGAAACGGGCTCAGGAAAAGAGGTCTGCGGGTTTCCGTCGTCGAATTTTTTCCCCGGCTCCTCCCCAGGCAGATGGATTTTCCCGGGGCCGCCATTCTTCAAAAGCAAATGGAAGCGATGGGCTTCTCTTTTCATCTGGGTGCCGCAACCCGGGAAATTGTCAGGACCGGCAGCGTCCTTTCCGTCCATCTGGAAACAGGGGAAAGGCTGGACGCGGACATGGTTCTCATCTCCGCCGG
>CAYXFF010000009.1:6136-10745 GCA_964464185.1 uncultured Syntrophaceae bacterium
TCCATCTGGAAACAGGGGAAAGGCTGGACGCGGACATGGTTCTCATCTCCGCCGGTATCCGGCCGGAAACGACTCTCGCGCGGTCCATCGGCGCGGAGATCGGAAAGGGAGTCAAGGTGGATGACACCATGAAAGCGGGGATAGAAGACGTTTATGCCGCCGGTGATCTTATTGAACACCGCGGGAGTGTTTACGGGATCTGGCCGGCCGCCACGGAACAGGGCCGGGTCGCGGGTTCCAACATGGCGGGGAAGAAGAATGCTTATAAAGGAACCCTCCCCGCCAACAAGCTGAAGGTGGCAGGGGTCAATCTCTTTGCCGCCGGCGATATCGACCACGAAGGGAAAAGGACGTCCATCGTCAGAAAGGACGAGACCTCTTATATATACAGAAAACTTGTTCTCCGGGATCACTCCCTCATAGGAGCCATTCTCCTCGGAGACCTGAGAGGAAGCGACGAGATCCATAATGTCATCGGAACGGGAATGGATATTTCGGCCTTCGGAGCGGACATGGCCGATGGAAGTTTTGATTTCTCGAAAATAAAGTGAACACAGAGAAAAGAACGGATCGCATGAGACGCGGAATTAATGCACCAGCAATTAAGCATAACAAAGGCTGTCATGCCGGACTTGATAAGCCTGCCCCGGCAGGTTGTAAGCCGGGGGCACCCAGTCATTTCCTGGATTCCGGCTTTCGCCGGAATGACACTTTTGGGCCGTATTATCGACGCATTAAGATAATTTTTTTCTTTCTTCCGGCAGTGTTTCTTCTCTCCTCTTTTTCGGCGGCTCAGGCCGGGATGAAAACTTTTACGGAAGAATACACCTACCGGGCAGGCCGGCTTGACAACAGGACCTCGGCACGGGCCATGGCCCTGGAAGGCGTCAAGGAACGCCTCTGGCAAAATCTCTGGACCTATCTTGATGGATTAACCGAGGTGAGGAATCTTCAGCTCACGGACGAACAGATCCCGGCTTTTATCCCGATTCTGGCGCCCATCCGGGTCATCGATGAAACGTGGAGCGGCCGGGTCCATCGGATCCGGGCTGAGCTTTCAGTCTCTTCCGAATCCGAAGCAATGGCGCAAGCCTTGAGAACGCTGGCAAGAGACCCTGCCCGGACGAAGGAGCTGACAGAGATCCGGGATAAACGTGAAAATATACTGAAAAAAATGATCCCTGCGGAAAAGACCGCATCAAAAAAATACCTGTCTCTGGTGAGAGCACTCAGCGTCCTGGACTGGCTTCTCAAGGGCTATGTCGCGGAGAATTCCGGCAATTGGCCTGAGGCGAAGAAGGCCTTTGACAACGCCCTGAAGCTCGATAAAAAGAACAACGCCGCCTTTTACCACCGGGGATTGGCATTGCTGAGAGCCGGTAAAAAGAGGGGGGCCATCCGGGACTTCGCGCGGGCCGTCACACTCAACCCCGAAGACGACCGGGCCTACTACATGCGGGGACTCGCCTTCGCCCGGGAAAAGAAAGACCGGGAGGCCATGCGTGATTTCTCCAAAGCGATAGAGATCAATGATAAATTCTTTCAGGCTTATATCCAGCGCGGACTGGCCCTGGACCGCTCAGGAAAGCCGCGGGACGCCTTAAAGGATCTGACAAAGGCGATCGAATTGAACCCCGGGGACTCTCAGGCATACCTGAACCGTGGGGCCATCCATTCAAAGCTGGGGCAGGAGCGCGAGGCGAAAGGCGATTTCGCAAGGGCCGTCCGTCTCGATCAGAGGCAGGATTTTTCGTATGCACTGCCCGAAGCATCCCTTGCCAAACCCGGAAACGATTTGAACTCCATCAAGGATCTCGACCTGGCCATATCCAGGGATCCGGGAAACGCGGAAGCCTATTACCAGCGCGGAATGATCTACGACAGCATGGGAAACCATCAGCAGGCCCTCCAGGATCTCAACAAATCCATCGAGTTGAACCCCAAGAACGCGGCGGCCTACTTCATGAGGGGACTCGTCTACGGCATGATCGACGTTCAGGCCGATTCCATCAACGACATGAAAATTTCAGCGAGGCTCGGCTACAAACCGGCCCAGGACTACATGAGCGCCAAGGGAGTGAAGTGGTAGCCTATTTCTATTGACATGACCCACTCGATTTACTATAGGCGACAAGACCATTTCACGTGCGATTGGAGATGACTCATGTCAGAAAACCCGCTTCACCTCCTGATGAACCCGAAATCCATTGCCACTGCAGGAGCCGGAAACAACCTGATGAAAATGGGGGCCATCCAGGCCATGAACCTCCTGACGAGCGGTTACCCGGGTACGTATTATCCGATCCACCCCAAGGAAAAGACCGTTCTCGGTCACCGGGCCTATCCCTCTCCCGCTGACCTCCCGGAGGCGCCTGACCTCGCCTTTATCATCGTGCCCACGGAGCAGGTCGCTCCGGTGCTTGATGACTTCGGGAAGATCGGCACACGCCGGGCCGTCATTGTGACCGCGGGCTTCAGAGAAACGGGTGAAACCGGAAAGGCCCTGGAGGAGGAGATGAGCGCCGTCGCCAGGAGGCACGGCATCCGTTTCATGGGACCCAACTGTGTCGGCATCATCAATACGCAGGCCTCCGTCAACACGACGGTGGGACCCCACGGTTCCGGACCGGGCTCCCTCGGTCTCGCATCCCAGAGCGGGACCTACGTGACCCAGACCCTCCCCTACCTCGTGCGCAAGGGCATCCGTTTCAGCAAGGCGATCAGCCTCGGGAACGAGGCGAACATCAGCATCGTGGACGCCCTGGAGTACCTGGGAGAAGACGAGGACACAAAGGCGATCATCCTGTACATCGAGGGGATCCGGGAGGGACGCCGCTTCATCGAAACGGCGAGGAAGATTACGCCCCGCAAGCCCGTGCTGGCCCTTTATGTGGGCGGGTCCGACGCCGGGGCGCGTTCCGGCATGAGCCATACCGGCGCCATGGCAGGCCCGGATTACCTCTACGACGGCATTTTCAAACAGGCCGGAATTATCCGTGTCCAAACGATCGAAGAGTTGTACACCCACGGCTGGGCCTTCGCCACCCAACCTCCCCTGAAGGGAAACCGGGTCGGCATCGTGACCAATTCCGGGGGACCCGGAACCTCCATGTCCCACGCGGCCAATACGGCAGGCCTTGAACTGCCCCGTTTCTCGGACACCCTCCAGCGGGAGATCAAAAAAATGATTCCCGGTCATGCCGCAAGCGGCAATCCCGTGGATCTCACCTTTCATCTCAACATGAAGACCCTGAGCACCGATATCCCGGAGATGATCATGAAAAGCGGCGAAGTGAACGGTCTGATCATCCACGGCGTCATCGATTTTCTCGAAGAGGTCAATCCCGGCCTCAAGAAATACCTTGAGGTCAGCCCCTTAAAGGACATGGCAAAACAGCTCCTGGTGGATCTCTCCGAGGCCGCAGCCCTCCCTGGAACCCATGGCAAGCCTATGCTCATCTCGTCGTTTTTCGACCGCAGGGATTCCTATGTCGCTTTTTATCAGGACCACGATATCCCTGTCTTCGACAGCCCGGAGAAAGCAGCATGGGCCATGGCCGATCTCTACCGTTACCATAAGATCCGGCAGAGAAAAACTTCCGCGATGCCCGGCCTGCCCGAGATTTCAGAAGAGGCGTCCGGCCTGATCGCTTCGGCGCTGAAGAAGGGTCAAAAAGGGCTTGACGAACATGAGGGAAAGAAAATACTCTCTGCCTACGGTATTCCCGTCACCCGGGAGCGGATTGCCGCGACGGAAGCCGCGGCTCTGAGCGCGGCACGCGAGACAGGATTTCCCGTGGCCCTGAAAGGCTGCTCATGGGAAATCATGCACAAGACGGGGAAAGGCCTCGTCCGACTGGGACTCAGGGGTGAAGAGGATGTTTCCGGGGCTTTCCGTTCTATACGGGAAGCGGCGGGCAGTGATATTCCCGTCCTGGTGCAGGAGATGGTATCGGGGAGCCGTGAGTTCGTCATGGGCATGACCCGGTTTCCGGGTTTTGGACCCGTCCTGCTCTTCGGCCTTGGGGGAATCTTCACCGAGGCATTGAAAGATACGGCCTTCCGTTCGGCTCCACTGAGCCTCGCCGAGGCGGAAGAAATGATCCGCGACATCAGGGCCGATAAAATTCTTGAGGAATTTCGGGGAATGCCCGCCGTGGATACGCCGGCTATGGCCGATATACTGCAGACACTCGGTTTTATCGCGGTCCTTCACCCCGAAATTACCGAAATGGACCTGAACCCCCTGATCATCAGCGGCTCCAAGCCCCTTGTGGCTGATGCCCTCATAGTCCTAAAATAGTAGAGGTTTTTGAATGCGCGTTTTCGGGCCGAAGGAACTCCTGTCAGACATTATCGAGAAAGGTCTTTGCAGCGGCTGCGGCGGCTGCGTGGACATCTGCCCCTATTTCCGGTCCCACCGGGGAAAGACGGCCATGATGTTCCCCTGCACCCTGGAAAAGGGAAGCTGCTACGCCTTTTGCCCGAAGACCGAGGTGGACCTCGACGAGCTTTCGATGCGCTTCTTCGGAAGACCCTTCGACGGGTCGCCCTTGGGACCTCACCTCTCCATTCAGATATCCCGTGCCGGAGGAAGAGTCAGCAGCCC
>CAYXFF010000009.1:10845-25554 GCA_964464185.1 uncultured Syntrophaceae bacterium
TGGGACCTCACCTCTCCATTCAGATATCCCGTGCCGGAGGAAGAGTCAGCAGCCCGAATTTCCAGGCCGGCGGCACCGTATCGGCCCTGATGGCCTTTGCCATGATGAAGGGCCTCGTCGAGGCGGCCGTGCTCACGGACAGGGAGGAACTCCTGCCCCTGCCGCGGCTGGTGAAAGACCCCTCCGAGGTTTTACGGTGCGCCTCCTCCAAGTACTCCGCGGCACCCACCCTTTCCGCCTTTCACCGAGGCGTGAAAGAGGGGATCAAACGACTCGGTCTTGTCGTCACGCCATGCCAGGCACTTGCTCTTGCTCAGTTCAGGTCGAATCCGCTGCAAAAAGCGGATTTCAGGGATCCCGCGGTCCTCGTAGTGGGTCTCTTCTGCACCTGGTCACTGGATTTCCGGGCTTTCAAGGACTATCTGGCCGGGAAGATGGACCCTTCAAAAATCCGGAAGGTGGACGTCCCTCCGCCGCCCGCGGAGATCATGGAGATTTACGATGATCAGGGCAAGTGGGAGATCCCCCTCGCCGAGGTAAGGCAGCTCGTTCTTCATTCCTGTTCCTTCTGCCTGGATATGACAGCGGAATTTTCCGATCTCTCCGTGGGTGTCCTGGAGGGACGTCCGGACCTCAACACCCTCATCATCCGCACGGAGAGGGGCATGGAGATCGTCTCACAGGCCCGAAAAGAAGGATTCCTCATCACGGAGGACATCCCGGAAGAAAATCTGAAACATCTGACCTGGGCGGCGGCAAACAAGAAAAAGCGGGCCCTGGCAAAGATAAAGGCGGAAGGACTGTTCAACACCGATGAGGGCAGGCGCGCTGTTCTGAGGTTCAGTGACGAGATCGCCGGGGCGATTCTCTCCAGGGAGGATGGAAAATGACGGCCGGAGCAAAACAAAGGAAAGAATCGCCGCGCCTCCTCATGGGAAATGAGGCCATCGCGCGCGGCGCCCTGGAGGCGGGGATCAAAATCGCGTCCGGTTATCCGGGCACCCCCTCCTCAGAGATCATCGAGAACCTGTCGCGTACGGCAGCAGAAAGAAACATCTACGTGGAATGGTCCACCAATGAGAAGGTCGCCACGGAGGTGGCCGCCGCGGCCTCTTTCGCCGGACTGAGGGCTCTGTGCGTCATGAAGCAGAACGGCGTGAACGTGGCCTCGGATTTTCTTCTGCACCTCGCCCATTCCGGCACCCGCGGGGGCATGGTTCTGGTGTCCTGCGACGACCCGGGCGCCCTTTCGAGCGTGAACGAAGGAGATTCCCGCCCCTTCGCCAGAATCCTGGAAGTTCCCCTTCTCGAACCCGGCGATTTCCAGGAGGCCAAAGACATGACAAAATGGGCCTTCGAGCTGTCAGAAGAGATCCGGAATTTCGTTTTCCTCCGAAGCGTCACCCGCATGTCCCACGCGAGCGGAAGCGTGGTCATCGGTGATCTTCCGGCAGAAACGCGCCGGCCGGCCTTCAGACATAAGGGGTTTCTGCTGGATCCCGACAACGGCCCCGTGATCAGCCTCCTCCCGGGGGTTCCGGAACTGAAACACGGACCCCAGCAGGAAAAACTCCGAAGGGCGGCAGACATTTTTGAGAAAAGCCCTTTCAATACCTATCAGGGCCCGGAGAAGCCAGAACTTCTCATCATCACGAGCAGCGCCTGCAGCCTGTACAGCCGGGAGGCCGTTCATCTCCTGGGCCTTAAAGACCGGGTGGGCATCCTCAAGATGGGCACCACGTGGCCGCTGCCCCCGGAACTGGTGAAAAGACATCTGGCCAGCACGAACAGGATTCTCTTCGTGGAAGAGGTGATGCCATTTCTGGAAGAAAATGTGAAGATTCTTGCCGCGGAGGCGGCGCCTGATCTGGGGATCAAATCTTTCTACGGCAAAAAATCCGGTCACATCCCGTCGGTGGGGGAGCTCAATCCCGACCTCGTTCTTTCAGCGCTCAGGAAAATCCTCAACCTCCCATCCGAAAAGGGCCCGGCCGATTTCCTGAAAAAGGCCGGGGCTATCGCCGCGGCGGCGGCGCCGCACCGGGAGCTCACCTTCTGTCCGGGCTGCCCGCACAGGGCATCCTACTGGTCCATTCACAATGCCATTGAACTCGACGGCCGGGAGGGATTTGTCTGCGGGGACATCGGCTGCTACACCCTGGGTTTTCTTCCCTGCGGATTCAGCACACTTAAAACCATCCATTCCATGGGGTCGGGTACGGGCATCGCCGGCGGCTTCGGTCAGATCAAGCGCTTTGACATGGACCAGCCGGTCCTCGCCGTCTGCGGAGATTCCACCTTTTTCCACGCGGCCATACCGGCCCTGATCAACGCGGTGCATCACCGATCGCCCATCACCGTCATTATCCTGGATAACCGAGGAACGGCCATGACGGGATTTCAGCCCCATCCAGGCCTTGCCGTGAGCGCCATGGGAGAGGAGGCCGTGGTTATCGATATGGCGGAGATATGCAGAGCGCTCGGCGCCCGGGTGGAGATCCGTGATCCCTTTGACCTGGAAGAGACGCAGAGAACACTGAACCTCATGATGGAGGAGGCCGGCGGCGCCCGGGTCCTCATTCTGCGCCAGGCCTGCGGCCTGAGCCCGGAAAAGAAGGGGAAAAAACTGTTCGAGGTGAAGGTCGATGAATCCGTTTGTATCGGTGAAAACTGCGGCTGCAACCGCCTCTGCACCCGGATATTCCGCTGCCCGGGTCTCCTCTGGGACGGGGAAAAAAAGACGGCACGGATTGACGAGGTGATCTGCACGGGATGCGGCGTCTGCGCCGGCATATGCCCCTCGGGAGCCATCACGAAGAGGGAGGCAAGGGATTGAGATGACGGAAGGTCAAATGACAGCGGATCCATTCAATATCATCATCACGGGTGTCGGCGGGCAGGGAAATGTCCTCGCTTCCCGGGTGCTGGGGAACATGCTCGTGAGGCAGGGTTATGCGGTCACAATCGGAGAAACCTTTGGAGCCACCCAGCGGGGCGGTTCCGTCATGAGCCACCTGAGGATCGCGAAAGACGGAGTGTGGAGTCCGCAGATACCCAAAGGCAGGGCGCACATGATCGTTTCCCTCGAGCCGGCCGAGGCGGTGCGGGTCCTCAAGGATTATGGAAACGAAGACGTGAACATCCTGAGCAACACGAGGCCTGTTTATCCCGTGAGCGTCATCGCGGGGGATGTTTTTTACCCCCCTGTCGATGAGATCCGCTCCAAAGTTCAGGCTCTTGTCCCAAGGGCACGTTTTATCGATGCGACGGAGGAAGCCCTGAAAATGGGCAATCCCATTCTCAGCAATATCATCATGCTTGGAGCGCTGTCCGGCTTCACCCCCCTCCCCATCCGCCGCTCCGATTTCAAGGCGGTGATTTCCGGGTTCATCCCCAGAGATGCGCTGGATATCAACTTGAGGGCCTTCGACAAAGGCAGGGAAATGATAAAAAAAGGAATGCCGAAATCCGGAAACCGGAAGCGGAGAAGCCATGGCTGAAACATATGAAATTCACGTGAAGGCGGACTTTTCCGCGGCCCATTGCCTGAGGGGGTATGAGGGGAACTGTGAACGCGTCCACGGCCACAACTGGACGGTCGAGGTCTTCGTCCGGTGCCCCAGGCTGAACGAGATCGGAATCGGAATCGACTTCCGGGATGTGAAAAAATCTCTCGGCCACGTTGTGGAAAAACTCGACCACCGCCATCTGAATGACCTGAGCGTATTCAGGGAACTGAACCCCACCTCGGAGAACGTCGCACGGTTCATCTACCGGGAACTGGGTGCCCTGCTCAATTCGGGTGCGGTGAAGGTCTCAAAGGTCAAGGTCTCCGAAACGCCGGGAGCCGGGGTATACTACTGGGAGGACTGATTGCCCCTCAAGGTGAACGAGATCTTTCACAGCATTCAGGGTGAATCCTCCCATGCCGGTCATCCATGTGTCTTCGTCCGTCTCACGGGGTGCAACCTCCGCTGCTCCTGGTGCGACACCCCTTATGCCTACGAGGAAGGCGAGGTCATGGAACTGGCGGACATCCTGGACAGGGTGGAAAGCTACCGCTGCCCCCTGGTGGAAGTCACCGGAGGAGAGCCCCTCCTTCAGGAAGAGACCCCCGAACTGATCCGGCGCCTCCTGGAGAAAGGCTTCCGCGTCCTCCTGGAAACGAACGGCAGCCTGGACGTGAGTCCGATAGACCCGCGCTGTGTGAAGATCCTCGACATCAAATGCCCCTCCAGCGGAGAGGCGGAGAACAACTGTTTCGGGAACGTGGAACATCTCACGGAACTCGACGAGATCAAGTTCGTCATCGGCGACCGGGGAGATTACGATTACGCCCGCGAAAAACTCCCTCTCATCTTCCGGAAAACGGCAGGCAAAAATATCATTCACTTCTCGCCGCTCCACGGCCGGATGGAACCTCAGATGCTTGCCGGGTGGATCCTGGAAGACCGCCTGCCCGTGAGGCTGCAGCTGCAGATCCATAAGATCCTCTGGCCCGCCGAAAGGCGGGGAGTATAGCGAGGGCGATCATGAAGAAAAAGGCCGTGATTCTTTCAAGCGGGGGAATCGATTCCACGACGGCCATGGTCATCGCCCGCGAAGAAGGCCATGACCTCTACAGTCTGAGCTTCGATTACGGCCAGCGCCATGTCCTGGAACTCGATGCCGCCCGCAGGATCGCCGGAATTTTCGGGGCTCGTGAACATCTCGTGATCAAGCTGGATATGGGCAGGATCGGCGGCTCGGCCCTGACAGCCGATATCCCCGTCCCCAAAGCCCGGAGCGACGCGGAGATCGGGAGCGGCATTCCCGTCACATACGTGCCGGCACGGAACACCATCTTTCTTTCCTACGGCCTTGCCTGGGCGGAGGTGCTTGAGGCCCCGGACATTTTCATCGGTGTCAACGCCCTGGACTACTCCGGCTATCCCGACTGCCGGCCTGAGTACATACGGGCTTTCGAGAACATGGCAAACCTGGCCATCAAGGCCGCCGTGGAGGGCAAGCTCCGGATCACCATCCAGACGCCCCTGATCGGACTGACCAAGGCGGAGATTATACGCCGGGGGACGGCCCTCGGCGTGGATTACGGCCTCACCCACAGCTGCTATGACCCCTCACCGGACGGGAAGGCCTGCGGCGGCTGCGACAGCTGCCTCCTGAGAAAAAAGGGCTTCCGCGAAGCCGGAATCAAGGACCCCACCGTTTACGCAGCCTGAGCCTCCTTGACTTGCCCGGACATTTATGGGAACGTGTCTCAGCGTGAATCCGTTCAATGAGAAATTTTTTAAAATGTGGAAAGAGAAACGTCCAAAATCGAGAAGCGCGGTGACATGACGAAGGAGATTCAACGCCATTACAAAACGCTTAAGATTAAACCGACCGCATCCGCGGAGGAGGTCCGGCAGGCCTATGAATATCTTTCCAGCGCCTGGGACGTCGACCGCTTCGCCGATAATCCAGACTGGAGGAAAAGGGCTGAGGCAAAGCTGGCGGAAATAAGCACCGCCTACGAAAAAATCGTTGACTTCATGAACAACGACCTCCGGGATCTGCCCGGAGAAATGCCGCTCGATGCGTCCGAGCCCCGGATTCCTTTATCAGAGAATAAGATAAGAGTTCTTTTCACAAAAAAGATCAAAGCCATCCTTCTCGCGGCGGCTGCCGCCGTCCTGTTCGGGATATTCATCTGGCCGACGGCTTACGATCATGACAGCATGAAATCCGGTGACAGGATCTATTCCATCAGGACAAACAGGATCACGGGCCAGGTTTCCTATCTGGACGGCGGTCAATGGAACACCATGCCCATTCCTCAGGCCAGGAAAATTGCGGACGTGAAAGCGATGCCGAAGAAAGCCGGAACGGCTGCGCCCGAAAAGGCTCCCGTCACCCCCGCTTCACCCCCCGCCGCGGAGACAACGGCCACTCAAAAAATGGAAAAGGCTGAACCGGCGAGACCGGCTGCCCCGCCCGCTGAAGCGAGAAAGGTTTTACCTCCTGCTCAGGCGGAGACGGAAAAGAAACCCTATGCCGTCCAGATCACGGCCATCCGTGACGGAGAGAAGGCCCGGACGATCGTGGATCAATTAAAGCGAGGCGGGTTTGACGCTCACATGGCAAAGGTGACCGTAAAAGATCAGGGCGTCATGTACCGGATCTTCGTGGGGCACTTCGCCACAAGGGAGAAAGCCCTCAGGCATCTGACGGATAAGAAAATAAAGGACCAATACCCCGGCAGTTTCGTCCAGAAAACAACACCCTGAAATCTCCCGCCCCCAAAAGCCGACATCCGATGGATGATCGCCGGTGTCGTGTCCTGTAAATGCATTTTTAAAATGTCCTCACGAGCACTTTTTTTATCATTTTGGAGCAATCTTGATTGTTTTTCACTTGAACCCTTGAATCCTGGACCCCTCGAACCCTTTTCTATTCCGCCAGATCCCGGGCGGTCTGGACCAATCCCTTCAGCACACCTGTCATCTTCTGAAAATTCAAGGTGTCGATGGTATCCCGGGAACCATGATAATGGGGATTCCGGTAAAAGGCCGTATCCGTGATCATGACGGCCGGATACCCCATCTTCCAGAATGAGTTGTGGTCGGAGAGGGCCACGCCGGGCACATACGAACTTGTGGACAGCGTTTCAACGGGGATATCTGAACTTTTTTCCATTGAGCTTTTTATCCTTTTCACCAGGCCCCTCGATCTCCTGTCACCCACCACGGCTATGAAATTCGGGGTGGTCGAATAAATCAGGTTCATCAAGGGAAGGGGAAAGCTCTGACCACCTTTTTTATCGCTGAAATATCCCAGCATTTCAAGAGAGAGCATGGCCTGGATGTCCTCACCCCTCCGCTTGGCCGCTCCGGCGTAAATAAAGCTCCCCATGGCCTTCGTGTTATATAGGGGAGGCTCCTCGAGAACGAAAAAGATCAGCTTCAGCGTCCTTGATGGGACATCCTTTTTCAGGCTCCGGCAGATCTCCAGAAGAATGGCAACGGCACTGGCGTTGTCATCGGCACCCGGCGTGCCCTGAACCGTATCGTAATGTGCGCCGATGATGACGGTCTCGCCGGACTTTCTGATCCCGCCGATGGATACAATGATATTGCTGAATATCCTGCCGTCGTATTCATATTCCTGCAGCTCCGGCTGATAACCCATTCCCTCAAGGGTCGAGCGGAGGTATTTTTTTGCCTCTTCGATCCTGCCGTACTCATAAAAGCTTCTGGAACCGATCCGGACGCTGAGATGGTGGACGTGCTCATATAACCGGCTTGCATCCCCATGGAGGCCTGAATCGGGCCGGGAAGGCGAGATGGCAGGGGCAAACCACCTGACTTTCAGCACGGGATAGGCCAGTATAGCCGCCAGGATCAAAAGGATGATGAAAGCATAGAAAATCATTTTTTTAAGCATGACAACCCTTTGCTGCCATGACTTTCCAAAGATTTGCCAAATGCCGGCTTTCCTGATATTGTAAGCGGCAATGGTTGAAATGCCTTTTGAGCACTCTCGTTGCAATATTTATCTTTCATTTTCAAGGCATAATCAGCTATATATCTCAAAACAGTTCCTCTGGAAACCAAATACATCATTATAGAAAAGGAGATCGTATTATGAAGAAAACTTTTTTTCTTTTCTCAGGTCTGATGGTCATAACTCTTTTTATTCTGTCAGGTTCCCTGGCCCTGGCTGCGGATAAAATAGGGTTCGTCAACATGAGAGAAGTCCTCGTCCGCTCGGACGCCGGGAAGGCGATGGAGGCTGAGTTCAAGAAGAGCGTCGAGGAAAAACGCGCTGCCATCCAGAAGAAAGAAACCGAGTTGAAAAAAACCAAGGATAACCTTGAAAAACAGCGTTCTATTCTGACACCCCAGGCCCTCCAGGAAAAGGAAATGCACTACCAGGTTGAATTCAAGGAATACGAACGGCTGGTCAAAGACTCCAACGAAGAACTGCAGATGAAAGACCAGTTCCTGTCGAGCAAGATTATTCCTGAAGTCGTAAAAGTGATCCGGGAAATCGCTGAAAAGGAAAAATACGCCCTGATCCTTGAAGAGTCCTCCGCTGTTTACGCATCAAAGGAAAACTCTTTGACGGACAAGGTCATCAAGGAACTCAACCGGACCTACAAAGGGAAGTGATGAACAAACGGGAGAAGAGCTCAGGGAGGAGGTTCATGAGATGGACTGGGGAATGAGAAATCGAATGTCGCAGCTCTTCAGGGAAGACGGCCATTGTTTCTTCCTGCCCATCGATCATGGGTATTTTCAGGGGCCCACAAGCTGCCTGGAAAGACCGGGAGAGACCATCGCGCCTCTTCTTCCATGGTGCGACGCCCTTTTTGTGACGAGGGGAGTCCTGCGCTCCGCCGTGAGCCCGGTGGGGAGCAAGCCTATCATCCTGCGAGTTTCAGGCGGATCCAGTGTGATTGGAGAGGACCTGGCGAATGAGGGCATCACGACCTCCATCGAGGAAATACTGCGCCTGAATGCCGCGGCTGTCGGCGTTTCCATCTTCGTGGGAAGCGACTATGAGTATGAGTCGCTCATGAATCTCGCGGAACTTGTCAATTCCTGTGAAGACTTCGGCATCCCGGTCATGGCCGTGACAGCGGTGGGCAAGGAACTCCAGAAGCAGGAGGTCCGCTATCTTGCCCTGAGCTGCCGGATCGCCGCCGAATTCGGCGCCCGGGTCGTGAAAACATACTGGTGCAAAAACTTCGACAAGGTCGTGGAGGGTTGTCCCGTCCCTGTCGTCATGGCGGGAGGACCCAAATGCGAAACAGCGCTTGAGGTCCTGCAATTTGTCCATGACGGGATGCAAAGAGGCGCCGTAGGGGTGAACCTGGGACGAAATGTCTGGCAGAATCCTCACCCCGCAGCCATGATGAGGGCGCTGTACGCCGTGATTCACGAGGAGGCCACCGTGAAGGAGGCCCACAAAATTTTCAACAGCGTGAAGAAGTCCGGATAAATTCCTTCGGGAAGCACCATGCGAGTCGCCATGTATTATCATAACCGCGATGTACGGGTTCAGGAAATCCCCGTACCGCGAATAGATCCCGACGAACTCCTGGTCAAGGTTCTGGCAAGCGGAATTTGCGGAAGCGATGTCATGGAATGGTACCGCATCCAGAAGGCTCCCCTTGTTCTGGGGCATGAGATCGCAGGTGAAGTCGCGGGTATCGGAGACAGGGTGAAAGGTTTCAAAACCGGCGACCGTGTCTTCGTTTCCCATCATATCCCCTGCAACACCTGTCCATACTGCCTCAGGGGCTATCACACGGCCTGCGAGACCCTCCACACGACGAATTACGATCCGGGAGGCTTTGCCGAATACATCCGCGTCCCGTCTCTGAATGTGGACCGCGGGGTCTTCATCCTTCCCGGCGAGGTTTCCTTTGAACAGGGAACTCTCATCGAGCCTCTGGCCTGCGTCATTCGGGGGCAGAGGATCGCCGCTCTCCAGCCGGGACAGAGCGTCCTCATCCTGGGAAGCGGGATCTCCGGCCTTCTCCACCTCCTTCTTGCCCGGGCTCTTGGCGCGGGACGGATCATGGCAACGGACATCCACGAATACCGCATCGGAAAAGCCATGGAGTTCGGTGCCGATGCCGCGTTTCACGCCGGCGAAGATATTCCTCAGCGTGTTCGTGAGGTCAACGGGGGCAGGCTTGCCGATCTCGTCGTTGTATGCACCGGCGCGCTGCCCGTCTTCATGCAGGCGCTGCAATCGGTGGACCGGGGAGGCACCGTTCTCTGCTTCGCGCCCACGGAGCCCCACATCCATCTTCCTGTTCCGGTCAATGATTTCTGGAGAAACGAGATCAAGCTCATGCCTTCCTACGGGAACGCCCCCTTGGATGCCGTGGAGGCCATCGAACTCATTCGCACCGGGCGTGTCCCCGTGGCGCAGATGATCACGCATCGGCTGAGCCTCGAGGAGACCGGCTTGGGCTTCCAACTCGTCGCTTCCGCCGGAGAATCCCTCAAGGTCATCATCGAGCCTCATCGTCCCCCGCGGGGGTAACCCGCGCTCATTCCTTGTAATCCCACTACAAATCAATTAATCTACAGCCATAAAAGATTGCGGCTTCTTCTCCTGATGAGTGAGGATGGTTTCAACGGCAACTAGAAACTTGAAACTGGAAACTGTGTTTAAATGAAATTCATTGACGAAGCGAAGATTTACGTGAAGGCGGGCGGCGGCGGCCGGGGATGCGTCAGCTTCCGGAGGGAAAAGTACGTCCCCAAAGGCGGTCCGGACGGCGGGGACGGCGGAAAAGGCGGGGACGTGATCATCACGGCATCCGGCAGCAAGCGGACACTCCTTGATCTCAAATTCAATCCCCGTCACGAGGCCAAAAGGGGAGGCCATGGGAGCGGCAGCAACAAGAAGGGCAAGGATTCATCGGACGTGGTCATCAGCGTCCCCGTGGGAACCGTCATCACCGATGCCGAAACGGGTGATGTCCTGGGAGATCTCACAAAGGACGGCGAGAGCTGCATCGTCGCCAAGGGAGGAATCGGGGGAAAAGGAAACGCCTTTTTCGCAACCGCCACACATCAGGCGCCCCGTTTCGCCCAGGAAGGGATCGAGGGAGATGAGCGCTGGATAAAGCTTGAGTTGAAGCTTCTGGCCGACGTGGGGATCATCGGGTTCCCCAACGTGGGGAAGTCCACCCTGATCTCCAGGATCTCCGCCGCCAGGCCCAAGATCGCCGATTACCCCTTCACGACCCTGACTCCCAACCTGGGTGTGGTGAAATTCAGGAACGCGGAACCCTTCGTCATCGCCGATATCCCCGGGCTGATCGAAGGCGCCCACAAGGGACTGGGCCTCGGGCAGAGGTTTTTGCGCCATATTGAGCGAACAGCCGTGCTGGTCCATATCCTGGATATCTCGGAGGAGGGAAGCGGGAACGCCTGGAAGAACTATGAAACGATCAACGCGGAACTGGGCCGTTTCAAAAAGACCCTGCTCGGCAAGACACAGCTCGTGGCTCTCAACAAGATCGATCTTCCCGCAACGCGGGAGAAAATGAAAACGGAAATGGACCGCTTCAACAAAGAGGGAATAAAAGTCTTCCCCATCTCGGCCGCCACGGGAGAAGGAATAGAGGCGCTCCTGAAGGCGATCCTTAAAACGCTGCGGGAACCGCAATAAGAAAGGAACGGTCATCCATGTCACAGAAAAGAAAAGAAATCCTGTCCGGGGTCAAGAACGTCCTCATCAAGGTAGGCACCGGAGTCCTCACGGGCAAAGAGGGACTTGATCTGGTCATCATCGATCAACTGGTTGACGATATCGCGGACCTCACCCGAAAGGGCTGCCGCACCGTCATCGTCACCTCCGGCGCCATCGCCTCCGGGAAACACCGAATGGGGATCACCGGAAAACTCAAGAGCATGCCGGAAAAACAGGCCGCCGCCGCCATCGGCCAGAGCCGTCTCATGCGTGTCTACTCCAACGCCTTCGGAAAGCATGGTCTCAACGTAGCGCAGATTCTCCTCACCATGAGCGACCTCACGGACAGAAAAAGATACATCAATGTCCGCAACACCCTCTCGCAGCTCATGGAGTGGGGCGTCATTCCCGTCATCAATGAAAACGACACGGTCGCCGTCGATGAGATCAAGTTCGGCGACAACGATCACCTCGCGGCGATGATGGCGAACATCATAGAGGCCGATCTCCTGATCAACCTGACAAACACGGAGGGACTTTACGACAGAAACCCGAAGGACCAGACGCGGGCGAAGCTCATCCGCCTTGTGAAGGAAATAACGGCGGACATCGAGACGGTCGCCACAGCGGAGGCCGATCCCGTGGGAATGGGAGGGATGAGGAGCAAAGTCCTGGCGGCGAAGAAAGTGACGGCTTGCGGCATCCCTTACATCATCGCCCGCGGAAAGAAAAAGGGAATTCTTCACGACATCTTTTCCGGCAGGGAAACAGGGACCCTTTTCCTGCCCGTCGCCGACCGCCTGAACAGCCGGGAATACTGGATCGCCTACACCCTGAGGTCAAGGGGAAAGATCCATCTCGACGACGGCGCAACCAGCGCCATCGTGCATCGCGGCAAAAGCCTGCTGCCTTCCGGGATCGTGAAGGTGGAGGGAGAGTTCAGCGTGGGAGACCCCGTTCTCTGTCTGGATACGGAAGGCCGGATCATCGCGAAGGGGCTCGTCAATTACAGCGCCGAGGAGATCCGGAAGATCCAGGGGCTGAAGACTTCCAAGATCGAACAGGTCCTCGGTTACAAGCACTATGACGAAGTCATGCACCGGGACAATATGGCCGTGACGAGAGAGAAAAGGATCTGAATTGTATTAGAAGAAAAACTCTTTCTTTACTCTGCCTTTCGAGTCGAAGCGGACCCCTTCCATCTCAAGAAAGGCCCGCTTCATTCCCCATCCGCCTGCGAAGCCGCCAAGGCTGCCATCCGACCGCACGGTCCGGTGACAGGGAATGATGATCGGAAAAGGATTTCGCGCCAGCGCCGTCCCCACCGCCCTCGCCGCGCGAGGGGAGCCGACACGCGGAGCCAGTGCACCGTAAGAGCTGACCCTCCCGCGGGGAATACCTGCTTCCGCAAGTAAAACCTTCTTCTGAAACTCATAGCAGGAATCCAGATCCACAAGGGATAGAGAAAAGGCGACCGTCTTTCCTTCAAGGTAAAGGCTTATCTTTGCGCTTATTTGTTCGATCACGGGAACGGACTTCCGGAGGAGATCGAACCCATGTTCGCGGCTGAAGTCTTCATGGCCGCCGCCTCCGCGGGGGAGCAGAATGCGCGCGACGGACGGAACACTGCTCTTCCATTTCCAGAGAAGACCGATATCCCCAAAGGGCGAGGGAATCACGTTATAATATAACATCATGTTCTCTCCACACGCACCGTACCTTCACTCTGTCCCCCTAAGGGAGAGGGACTATTCAACGATTCGCGGATGCGCTGCGCCAGGGCCGGCGTGATGCCCTTCACCTTCTGCAGATCCTCAACGGACGCTTCCTTGATCTGCTCCACATCGCCGAAGGCCGTCAGGAGCGCTCTTTTTCTCGATTCGCCTATCCCTCTGATCTCGTCGAGAAGAGATTGAAAATCTCTTTTCTCTTTCACCCGCCGGTGATACGTCACGGCAAAGCGGTGAGCCTCATCCCTTATCCGCTGAAGGAAATGGAGGGCTCCCGGATATCGCGACAGATAGAGGGGATCTTTCCTGCCCGGAATGTACGCGCGGTCTTCCTCTTTTTGAATTCCTCCCCGCCGCCTGCCTGAATCCCGGCCTTCCTTGGCGAAACCAAGGGCATCGATCCCGTCGATACCCAACTCTTTCAAAACCGTGAGGGCCACGTGAAGCTGCCCCTTGCCCCCATCCACCATGATAAGGTCCGGGAAATTCTCCCTGTCGCTATAGCGCCGCTTCAGCACTTCATACATCATCCCGTAATCGTCCATGCCCCGGACGGTCCGGATTCTGAAGCGGCGGTACCCCGATTTATCCGGGACGCCACCGCTGAATGCGACCATGGAACCCACAGCATGCTCGCCCCCCACGGTGGATATATCGAAGCACTCGATCCGATCGGGCCTGTTTTTCAGGTGGAGCACTCTCTGAAGGGTCTCCTTGACGCCCTCGTGACGGTCATCGGAAGTCTTTTCCCTTTCAAAGAGATGTCTCGCGTTGCTGCAGGCCATTTCGATAAGGGCTCTCTTTTCTCCTTTTTCCGGCGTCAGAATCCTGACCCGCCCTTCCCGTTTCTCCGCCAGCCACTCCTCCATGACCGCCCTGTCCTCGATCTTCACCGGGATCAGGATCTCCGCCGGTATAAAGACGTCCTCATCGTAATGCTGTTTGAGAAGGGAAGAAAAAATGTCCGCCGGGTCCATCCCGCTTCTCACGGAAGGAAAGCTTTTCCTTCCCACAATACTTCCCCCGCGGACGCAGATGGCGCATATCCTTACCAGGCCTGCTTCCCTGTACATACCGAAGATGTCTTCATCCTGCCGCGACATGGAGACCGCTTTCTGCTTCTCCAGCGTGGTTTCGATGGCCGCGATCGTGTCCCGGAGTCTCGCCGCCTCTTCGAACCGGTAGTGCGCCGCTTCGCCGGCCATCCTCCGGCGGAGATCGGCGACGACCTCTCTTTCCCCTCCCTTCAGGAACATGATGACATCGTTCACGAGACGGTGGTAGCCTTCATGTCCGATCCGTCCCACGCAGGGAGCGAGGCAGCGCTTGATCTCATATTCCACGCAGGGCCTCTTCCTGCTCTTGAATTCCAGGTCCCCGCAGGTCCGGAGAGGAAAAATCGGCTGAATGAGCTGGAGGGTTTCTTTGACCGAGGCGCTGGACGCGTAAGGACCGAGATAGACGGCTCCGTCTTTCTTTGGACGCCGGACGAGCTGAAGACGGGGAAAAGGTTCTCTTCTGTCGATGCGGAGGCGGATGTAGTCCTTGTCGTCCCTGAAATAAACATTGTAGCGAGGACGATGCTCCTTGATCAGGTTGTTTTCCAGGATGAGAGCCTCCTTTTCCGTGTTCGTTACGATGAATTCGACATCGTGGATTCTGCGCACCAGAAAAGGAACGGCCGGGCGGGAGTCTTTGCCGCCGAAGTAGGATCGGACACGGGTTCTCAAATTTTTCGCCTTCCCGACATAGAGGACTTTCCCGTGAACGTCCTTCATCA
>CAYXFF010000009.1:25654-28353 GCA_964464185.1 uncultured Syntrophaceae bacterium
TTCTTCATCTCGGCCTTCAGCTTCACGACCATGGCCCGGAACTCCTGTTCCGAGAGATAGACCTCTTCCTTTTCCGAGACCGCAGGAACGGTATAGTAGTCGGCTTCGTAGACCGAGATCAGGATATCGCTGATGGATTTCCGGATGGTCTCCGGCGTGATGCCCTGTTTCCGGTTATATTCCCGCTGGATTTCCCGGCGCCTCTTTGTTTCCTGCAGACAGATCTCGATGCCCCGGGTGATCCGGTCCGCGTACATGATCACCTCGCCCGCCACATTCCTGGCCGCCCGGCCGCTCGTCTGAATGAGAGACCGTTCGGATCTCAGGAAACCTTCCTTATCGGCGTCGAGGATGGCGACCAGAGAGACCTCGGGAATGTCCAGCCCTTCCCGGAGAAGGTTGACACCCACAAGGATGTCGAAGGTCCCGAGGCGCAGGTCCCTGATGATGCTCACGCGATCAAGGGTTGCGATATCGGAATGGAGGTACATCACCTTGAGTCCCAGGTCCCGGTAGTATCCGGTGAGATTCTCGGCCATCCTCTTGGTCAGGGTCGTGACCAGGACACGCTCTCCCTTTTCAACGCGCTTGCGGATCTCGCCCAGGAGATCCTCGACCTGGCGGGTCACGGGTTTGACCGTGATCTCCGGGTCCATGAGGCCCGTGGGACGGATGAGCTGTTCCACCACCCTGCCTTCCGCTTTTTTCAGCTCATGCTCCGCCGGCGTCGCGGAGATGTACAGCCGCTGCCGCCGATAGGCCTCAAACTCCTCAAAGGTCAGAGGCCGGTTGTCCAGGGCCGAGGGAAGGCGGAATCCATGCTCCACGAGGGTCTCCTTGCGCGACCGGTCCCCCCGGTACATCCCCCGCAGCTGCGGGACGGTCGCGTGGCTTTCGTCAATGATCACGAGGGCGTTTTCAGAGAGGTAATCCATGAGGGTCGGCGGCGGCTGGCCGGCCGATCTTCCCGTGAGGTGACGGGAATAATTTTCTATTCCCTGGCAGTAACCCATCTCTTCCATCATCTCAATATCGAACTTCGTCCGCTGATCCAGGCGCTGAGCCTCCAGGAGTTTACCCGTGGATCTCAATTCCGCGAGCCTTTCCTTCAACTCCTCCCGGATCCCGTCAATGGCCCGTTTCATATTGTCCCGCGTCGTCACATAATGGCTTCCGGGATAAATCGTCGCTGCTTCAAGAGCTTCTATCTTCTTCCCCCTCAGCGGATCCACGAAAGAGACGGCCTCGACGGCATCGCCGAAAAATTCCACCCGGATGACCCTTTCCTCCTCGTAGGCTGGAAAGACCTCCACCACGTCTCCCCTCACGCGAAAGGTTCCGCGGTGAAAATCGATATCATTGCGCGCGTACTGCATGTCCACAAGCCGCCGCAGCATGTCGTCGCGCCTGAGCTCCATTCCGCTTTCCAGACGCAGGATCAGGCCGCTGTATTCCTCAGGCGCCCCGATGCCGTAAATGCACGATACGCTGGCCACGATGATGACGTCCTCCCGTTCCAGAAGGGAGCGGGTCGCCGAGTGCCGCATCTTATCGATAGCCTCATTGATGGCCGCGTCCTTCTCGATGTACGTATCCGTGCTGGGGATATAGGCCTCGGGCTGATAATAATCGTAGTAACTCACAAAATACTCTACGGCGTTGCCGGGGAAGAGCGTCTTGAATTCCGCGTAAAGCTGGGCTGCCAGGGTCTTGTTGTGGGCAATGACAAGAGACGGCCTCTGGACCCTCTGGATCACATTCGCAATCGTGAAGGTCTTCCCGGAACCCGTGACACCCAGAAGGACCTGTTGCGGATATCCCCTTTCGATCCCTGATGCCAGTTTCTCGATCGCCTGGGGCTGATCGCCTCTGGGTTCGAAATCCGTTATCATTTTAAAGCGATTCACTCAAAACCTTCCCTTCACCTTTTGCTCTTCGCCCTTTGCCTTTTGTATAATGCATTTTGCCGCGGCAGGTCAATGCCTCCCTCAAATTCATCTTACGAAAGATAGAATCTTGTGATAAAAGCAACGCCATACCCTTTGCATCCCCTCCTGCCAGAGGAGGGGAAATTCTTATAGCCAGAAGGAGAAGAGGAATGAGAATCATCCGATTTGTCTCCACGGAAGGCGATATTCATTACGGTATCCCCGATCCAGGCGATTTTGACTATGCCAGGATTATCGAGGGGAACATCTTCGATCGTTATGACGTGACGGGCATGCGGGTCCGGATCGGAAAACTCCTTCCTCCCGTCGAGGCTCCCAATATCCTGGCCCTGGGGCTCAACTACCGCAGTCACGCCGACGAGACGAATATTTCCTATCCGGATATTCCCATCGTATTTCTGAAATCAACGAACAGTCTCATCGGGACCGGTTCCCCGATCCTCCTCCCGAAAGCGGGACCGGATCAGGTGGATTATGAAGCGGAGCTGGCCGTTGTCATTGGAAAACAGGTGAAAAACATAGCTCCCGACAAGGCCATGGACGCCATACTGGGATATACCTGCGGAAACGACGTGAGCGCCCGGGACTGGCAGTTCCACAAGCAGAAACAGCAGTGGGCCAGAGGAAAAAGCTTCGATACCTTCTGCCCCCTGGGCCCCTGTCTGGTGACAAGAGAGGATATCCCCGATCCCGGCAATCTCAGGATCATGACGATCCTGAACGGCGAGGTTCTCCAGGATTCAAATACAG
>CAYXFF010000010.1:0-3532 GCA_964464185.1 uncultured Syntrophaceae bacterium
CCGCCTTGAGGTTCTCCGTGTTCACCGTCACGGTGACGTAATTGGTCTGGCTTCTCGCCGTCCCGCTCGTCGGAAAAGCCCTGATCCATCCCGGCGTTCCCCGGACAGTTTCCGGTTCGTTCCCGTATACCCGCAAACCTTCGATTTCGGCATACCCTCCCTCGTTCACCAGAGTAAGGACGTGGGATCCTTCCGGCAGATTCTCGGCCACGACGACCGCGATCCGGTCCTGCTCTTCCGAAGAGCAATCCACTGTGGCCGCGGGCGCATCATCGATGGATGCCCCTAGCTTTCCGCCATCCTCATCGGGCCTCACAATGACGGCTATCCCCGTTCCGGTGAAAACGTATCGGAGCGTTTCTCCGCCGTTGGAAGCGGGATATCCGTCCTCGGAAAGCCATGGTCCCTTGAGTTCAAGAAGATTCGCGAGGCGGCCTGGAACCTCATAACGATCTCCCCCATGATTTTCCTCATTCAGGAAAGAGACATACATCCCTTTCCTGAGTCTGGTGCCGTTCACCTCTTCTCTGTCGCCCTGAAGCCCCAGTTTCCAGACAAGGGCCCCTTTACCGGTGTTCCTGATCTTCAGTTTCCCCATGAGGGTTTTGCTGCCCTCCACGGATCCGAAGTCGATCCCCGGAGGTTCTACGCTGATTTCGGGGCCGGGCTCCCGGAGCGCCGTATCAAACCTGACAGAAACCATTTTCTCACCGCCATCAAAAAGGATAGCCAACTCTTCCTCGTGTTCTCCAAAAGGCAGGACCCTTACCAGCGTGAGAGTTTCACCTTCTGATTCGATGACCATTTGAACCTTGCGGGCGTCTTCATTCCCAGCCTGCTCTTCATCCTCAATGAATTTTATGCCTATCTCCATGTAGCCCAGAAAATCTTTCATCTGCCCGGATAATTTTCTGTTTCCCATGGACTCCCATCCCTCAGGACCCCTGGTGGACCACTTCATGTCTGCCGACAGGGTGCTCTTCATGAAGATAATGCCTTTGACATATCCGCCGGGACTGAGCGTGCCGACCTCAAGCGTCTCCGGAACAATTTGCAAAGGCGATCCGGTACCGGGCTTTTCGCCTTCGGCCGACAGGCAAAAAGAGCTCATGAACAGGAAAAAAAATACGACGGATATAACAACGAGAAAATTTGTTCTTGTTTTCATAACACCTCGTTCGTTGAACAGACTTTACTTTTAAATCAATTGTCCATGGAAGGCAAAGAAATTCTGGACGGAGAAAATAAGCTTGACACCCCCTCACAATACGTTATAGTTCGCGACTTACTCGCGTCACCGTATTGCGAAGACAGATTTTCACGGTCACTCCGGACTCAACCGAAATGGCAAAAATGAAAGAAGGCGATCTCAAATATTGGCTGGCCCTCAGACTCATCGAAGGTCTGAGCAGCGCGGTTTTCAAAAACCTCATTGCTGTTTTCAGTGACCCCCGAAAGGTCTTCGATGTTCCCGCCGATACGTTGAAAACGGTCGCCGGCGTGAAGGCGAAGACAGCGTACAGTATCGCATCCTTCAAGAACTGGGGACAGGCGGAGCGGGAGATGGAACTCGCCCGCAAGGCCGGCGTATCCATTGTAACGGCACATGACCCGCTCTATCCCGGGCTTCTTTTGAATATTTACGATTATCCGCCGATTCTTTACGTGAAGGGCCGTCTGCGCGAGGACGATGTGGCGGTCGCGGTCGTGGGTTCCAGGGCGGCCAGCACCTACGGCAAGTATTCGACGGAGAGGCTGTGCCGCGAACTGGCGTTGAACGGGATAACCGTCGTCAGCGGAATGGCAAGGGGAATCGATTCCGCCGCGCATCGCGGAGCTCTTTCGGTAAAAGGCCGGACCATCGCCGTGCTGGGCTGCGGGATCGATGTCGTGTATCCCGCGGAGAACCGCTCACTTCATGAAGAAATCGCTTCCAACGGCGCGGTGATATCGGAGTTCCCTTTCTCGACACCGCCGCTGGCACAGCATTTCCCCATGAGAAACCGGATCATCAGCGGCCTGTCTCTGGGCGTGGTGATCGTCGAGGCGACGGAAAAAAGCGGATCCCTCATCACGGCCAGGCTGGCGCTTGATCAGGGCAGAGAGGTCTTCGCCGTTCCCGGAATCATTGACTCGCCCGGTTCAAAGGGAACGCACAGGCTAATCAAAGAAGGGGCGAAGCTCGTGGAAAATGTTCATGACATCCTGGACGAGATACGCCCCCAGCTGACGATCCCCCTGACGCGGCAGACGCCGAAGGAAGCAGACGCGTCCCCTGCACCGCCCGGGGAATCTTTGAAGGAAACGGAAAGGACCGTCCTGGATGTCCTCACACGGAGGGCCGTGGACGTGGACACGATTATAGAACAAACCGGTTTCAAGGCAAAGGACGTCCTCGCGATCCTGCTCAGCCTGGAACTCAACGGCCGCATCGAACAGCAGCCCGGTAAACGATTCATGCGCAAGGAGCAATAACAAAATGGAGCGCTCGCTGATCATCGTCGAATCACCGACCAAGGTGAAGACCATTAAAAAATATCTGGGCAGTGATTATGACGTCCGCGCCTCGGTGGGTCACATCAAGGATCTCCCCAAGAGCAAACTCGGGATCGACATAAAAGATAATTTTCAGCCGACCTATCAGGTCCTGGAAAGCAAGAAGAAGGTCATGTCGGATTTGAAGAAGGCCGCGAAATCGGCCGACACGATTTACCTCGCACCCGATCCCGACCGTGAAGGTGAAGCCATCGCCTGGCATATCGCCGAAGAGATCGACGGCCAGAAGAATATCTACCGTGTCCTTTTCAACGACCTGACGAAAAACACCATGCTTGCCGCTCTCAGCCATCCCCGGAAGCTGGACTTTGACAAATACGAAGCCCAGCAGACGCGGCGCATCCTGGACAGACTGGTGGGATATCAGATCAGCCCCATTCTCTGGGACAAGGTGAGGCGAGGATTGAGCGCCGGGCGCGTGCAGTCGGTTGCCGTGAGAATCATCTGCGACAGGGAAGAGGAAATCCGGAAATTTGTCGCTGAGGAATACTGGAACATCACGGCGCTCCTCGAGGGCGCGCTGCCTCCGCCCTTCGAGGCACGCCTCATCAGGATCGACGGAAAAAAGTCGCGCGTCGCCAGCGCGGAACAGTCGAACGACATCCTCTCGCGCCTGAAAGCGGCTCCCTTTGTCGTCCACAGCATTGAAAAGAAGGAAACCCGGCGGTCCCCTGCGCCTCCCTTCACGACGAGCAAGCTCCAGCAGGAGGCGTCGCGAAAGCTCCGCTTCTCCGCCAAAAAGACCATGGCCACCGCGCAGAAATTGTATGAGGGTGTCGAGCTTGGCGAGGAAGGGCCCGTCGGACTCATCACCTATATGCGAACCGACTCCGTGCGAATCGCCGCGGAAGCCCTCAATGAAGTGAGAGATTATATCCGCGACGAATACGGAAAGGACTTTCTCCCCGCGAAAGCCCGCTTCTACAAGTCGGGCCGCGCCGCCCAGGAGGCGCACGAGGCCATCCGGCCCGCCTCC
>CAYXFF010000010.1:3632-14280 GCA_964464185.1 uncultured Syntrophaceae bacterium
CTACAAGTCGGGCCGCGCCGCCCAGGAGGCGCACGAGGCCATCCGGCCCGCCTCCATGAATTACCGGCCGAAGGATATCAAGTCCCATCTCACGAATGACCAGTTCCGCCTCTACCAGCTCATCTGGAACCGCTTTGTGGCAAGTCAGATGAACCCGGCCGTTCTGGACCAGACGACCATTGACATTGAAGCCCTCGATTGCCTTTTCCGCGCCCAGGGGTCCGTCATGAAATTCCCCGGCTTCACCATCCTTTACAGCGAAGGGCGTGACGACAGCAAGGAGGAAAACGGCTTCGAGAAATCGCTGCCCGACGTGAAGACGGGCGAGACGCTGAATCTCCTTTCGCTCACGCCGGAACAGAAATTCACCGAGCCCCCGCCCCGTTTCTCCGAGGCAACACTGGTCAGGGAACTTGAGGAAAACGGAATCGGAAGACCGAGCACCTACGCCGCCATCCTGAGCACCATCCAGGAGAGGGAGTACGTCCGTCTTGATGGAGGCCGTTTTCATCCCACGGAACTCGGCATTCTGGTTACGGAACTGCTGGTGAAGAATTTTTCCACCATTCTCGATGTGGCTTTCACGGCGGACATGGAAAACGAACTGGACATGATCGAAGAAGGAAAACTGAAAAGGATCGAGAGCCTGGAGAAATTTTATTCCTCCTTCGAAAAAGATCTGAAGAAAGCGAAGGCCGAAATGAGAAACGTGAAAAAAGAGGAAACCCCCACCGACCTCGTGTGCGAAAAATGCGGAAGTCCCATGATCATCAAGTGGGGAAGAAACGGAAAATTCATCGCCTGTTCCAACTACCCCGCATGCAAGAACACAATGAACTTCACGCAGGATGAAAACGGCGTGATCAATCACGTGACCGCCGAGGAAACCACAACGGATACCGACTGCCCCGAATGCGGACGGAAAATGGTCGTCAAGCAGGGAAAATTCGGAAGTTTCCTGGGCTGCTCCGGCTACCCCGACTGCAAAACAACCATGGCGATCAGCCTGGGCATCAAGTGTCCCGAAAAAGGCTGCACCGGAGAGATCACCGAGAAACGGTCCAGGAAAGGGAAAATCTTTTTCGGCTGTTCAAATTATCCCCGGTGCCATTACGCCACATGGGACAAGCCGATACCGGAATCCTGCCCCGAGTGCGGCGCCGCCTTCCTGCTTGAAAAGTACGACCGGAAAAAAGGACGCTACCGGGCATGCAGCAACCCGGAGTGCACGTTCCAGGAAAAAACACGAAGATGAGAAATAGACAGGGTTCGAGGATTCTAGGATTCAAGGGGTCAAGTGAAAAGACTGGATTCCCTCTTCTTCAGCCTTAAATTTTAGAATTTAGAATTTTATGCCTGATGTCTGATGCCCAATGCCCAATGCCTGTATCGATAAACCCGTGACCATCATCGGCGGCGGTCTGGCCGGCTGCGAAGCGGCCTGGCAATTGCTGAACCGCGGCATCAGAGTCACGCTTCACGAAATGAGGCCGGAGGTTTTCTCGGCCGCCCACAAAACGCCCCTCCTCGCCGAGCTCGTCTGCAGCAACTCGCTCCGTTCCCGGATGATCGAAAACGCCGTCGGCCTCCTGAAAGAGGAGATGCGCTCCATGGGATCGCTGATCATGGAGGCCGCGGACGCCAGCACCCTCCCCGCGGGTAAGGCGCTGGCCGTTGACAGAACGCTCTTTTCCCGGCACGTGGAGGAACGGCTTGGTGAGCGGGCAGGACTGGAGATCCTCCGAGACGAGGTTGCGGAAATCCCGCAAGAGGGCGTGGTCATCGTCGCGAGCGGCCCTCTCACCTCCGATTCCCTGGCCGAAAATATCGCGTATCTTACCGGCCGGGATTATCTCTATTTCTACGACGCCATCGCGCCCATCGTGGAGGCCGAATCGATCGACCTGTCAAAAGTCTTTCGGGCCTCGAGATATGACTCCGGCACGGGGGACTATCTCAATTGTCCCATGGACAGGAACGAATACGAGGCCTTTTACGGGGCGCTCATGGAAGCAGTGGAAGTCCCTCTCAAGACGTTCGAGGACCCCCGTTACTTTGAAGGCTGCCTGCCCATTGAAGTGATGGCAAGGAGAGGATTCCGCACCCTTCTCTTCGGCCCCATGAAACCTGTGGGTCTCGTCGATCCCCGGACAGGGCGGGAACCCTATGCCGTGGTCCAGCTCCGGCAGGAGAACAGGGCATCCAGTCTTTACAACATGGTGGGTTTTCAAACCAAACTGACGTGGCCGGAACAGAAGCGTATCTTCCGGATGATCCCGGCACTCGAGAAGGCTGAATTCGCCCGGCTCGGAAGCATTCACCGCAATACGTTTCTGAACGCCCCCTCTGTGCTCAGGAAAACCCTGCAGCTGCGCTCGGATGAAAAGATTTTTTTTGCCGGACAGATTACCGGCGTCGAGGGTTACGTGGAATCCGCCGCCACAGGTCTCCTGGCCGGCATTTTCGCCGCACGCTTTCTTCAAGGATGGGCGCCCTCCTTTCCTCCCGGGGCCACTGCCCTGGGCGCCCTCCTGGCGCATCTCTCCCGCGCCGATGCGAAAACGTTTCAACCCATGAACATCAACTACGGCCTTTTTCCAGCGCTCGAAAAAAAAACGCCCCGAAAGGATCGGGGCCTGGCCTATGCCGGTCGCGCTCTCGCGGCCATCCGGCAATGGAAAGAGGAGATCGGGTCCGTCACTTGTTTTTCAGGTAGATCAGACGAAGACCCTCAAGAGTGAGCATCTCATCGACAATGTTGATGCTTTTCGTTTCCTGGGCGATGACCTTCGCCAGACCTCCGGTGGCAATCACCTTTGGATTGGATTTGGCTTCCGCCTTCATCCTCTCCACGATGCCGTCCACGAGACCGGCATAACCGTACATGATCCCGGCCTGCATGCTGCTCACGGTGTCCTTGGCGATGATGGACCTCGGCCGGCTGAACTCCACTCTCGGGAGCTTCGATGCCCTTTCAAAGAGTGCCTCACTGGAAATGACAATACCGGGTGAGATGCAGCCTCCCATGTACTCGCCGTTCTTGGATACATAGTCGAAGGTGGTGGCTGTGCCGAAATCCACGATGATGAGATCGCCGCCGTATTTCTCGTACCCGGCGACCGCGTTCACGATCCTGTCGGCGCCGACCTCCTTCGGGTTATCGTAATAGATAGGCATTCCCGTCCGTATCCCCGGTCCAACGATGAGCGGCTTGACATGAAAATATTTTTCGCAGAGAGGCTCCAGGATGTTCAGCATGGGGGGAACCACGCAGGATATGATGATGTCATTGACCGATTTTGAGCTGACCTTCCCCGTCTTGTAGAGATTGACGATCAGCATTCCGTATTCGTCCATGGTATGGTCCGCAACCGTTCTCACTCTCCAATTATGAAGCAGCTTGTTCCCGTCAAAAAGCCCTATCACCGTATTCGTATTTCCCACATCAATCACGAGAAGCATCATGAACCCTCCGTTAAAAAAACGTCTCCCGAGATGACCTTTTTTGTCTGTCCTTCGTCGTCCAGCAAAAGCGCGCCTTCGTCGTCGATTCCCAAGACCTTTCCCTTCTGCATCTGCGTCCCTGACTGAACATGGATCTCCCGCCCGAGAATCCCGGAATATTCAAGCCACTTTTCCCGCACGGGACGAAATCCCCCGTCAAGGAATATTCTATACCATGTATCGAAACAACCGAGCAAACGTGCTGTCACGGCGCTGCGCGACATCTCCCGGCCCAGTTCCTCCCTGAGAGAGGTCGAAACGTCGCGGAACGCTTCGTCGAAATCACCCTTTCTCATGTTGATGTTAATGCCGATCCCAACGATGATGAAATCGACTTCTCCCCCCCGGAGTCTCATCTCTGTCAGGATGCCGCAGACCTTCCTTCCCTGGATCCGGACGTCGTTCGGCCACTTCAGGGTGACATCCCGCCCGCAATATTCAAACAGAGCTTCCGCAGCTGCAACGCCTGCCGTCAGTGTGATCTGGGGCGACACGGCCGGACGGATGGCCGGTCTCAAAATGATCGAGATATAAAGGTTCGTCCCTGCCGGCGACTGCCAGGATCTCCCGATTCGTCCCTTGCCTCTGAGCTGACGATCGGCGATGACGACCTCTCCTTCTTCAGCCCCTTCCCTCGCGAGCGCAGCCGCGTATGTGTTTGTGGAGTCTATCTCCTCCAGGAAGTGAACCCTCTTCCCCATCGCCTTCCCTTCGAGAAGACGGCTCAAATGATCCCCGTTAAACTCCATTAAAGTCATTCTTTATGTATTAAGTATATATATTTGTATTTATAAGATTATAAGAGAGATATCGGCCGCAGATACGGAGTGGGTCAGGGCACCTGCGGATATGTAGTCCACGCCCGTTTCGGCGACTTCCCTGACATTCAAAAGCGATATGTTTCCCGAGGCCTCGACGGGCACTTTTCCGGCAATGAACCGGACGGCTTCCTCCATATTCTTCAGGCTCATGTTGTCGAGCATGATCATGTCCGCTCCGGCCTTCAATGCTTCCTTTGCCTCTTTCAGATTCTTCACCTCAACTTCGATCTTCAGGGTCGGCGTTCTGGCAGCGGCCGCCCGCCTCACGGCCGGAGTGATTCCTCCCGCCGCCGTGATGTGGTTATCCTTGATCAGGACGCCGTCGTAGAGGGCAAACCGGTGGTTGTGCCCTCCCCCGGCTTTCACGGCGTACTTGTCGAGAACCCGCAGGCCTGGCGCCGTCTTTCTCGTGTCAAGAATCTTCGCCTTCGTGCCCTTCACCTGGTCGACGTAGCTTCGTGTCAAAGTTGCGATCCCGCACATCCGCTGAAAGAAATTGAGCGCCACTCGCTCCGCCTGAAGAATGCTGCTCAGCCGTCCCGACACCTCCGCGATCGTGTCTCCCCTCTTCGCCGGTTGACCGTCCCTGAGCTTCCCAAGGAAGCGGATTTCCGGGTCAACGGCGAGAAAGACTTCCTTGAAGACTTGGATTCCCGCAATCACCATGTCCGCCTTGGCCATTGCCCTGGCACGGCCCTTTTCGCGCCCCGTCAGCACGGAACCCGTGGTCACATCACCAGACCCGATATCCTCTCTCAGCGCCCTTTCAATAATCCGCCGTATTTCAGTTTGCTGCAGCATCGCTGTAAATCCTAAATCCAAATTTCTAAATCCTAATTTGCAAGCCTTTTTGGTTTCAACTCGAAACTTGAAACCAGAAACTTGAAACTATGTTTATTTAATATTTTTCAGTTTCTCCAGCGCCGATCCCAGGATATTCAGTTTTCCACTGAGCTCCTGAAATTTGATTTCCTCTTTCCGGATCACGGCCTCCGCGGCTTTTGTCCTGAAATCGGAATTGGCAAGCTTCCTGGAAACGCCGTTGAATTCTTTCGTGAGCTTCAGGATCTCCTTTTCAAGTCTCACCTTCTCCCCTTCGATATCGACCATGCCCTCGAGGTACACGAAAACTTTCACCGATCCCGCGACACCCGTGGCCACCCCTTTCGGCTCCTCCACCTTCCCTTCGATGGAAAGAGACCCCACTTTCGCCAGGGTCAAAACGTACTCCGCGGAACGCTTCAGCAGGTCTATAGTTCCGGCATCGGGCGCCGAAATGAGGACGTTCACTTTCCTGGCCGGAAGGATGTTCATCTCACCGCGAATATTTCGAATGCTGCTGATCACATCCATCACAAGCTGCATCTGTTTTGCCGCTTCGGGATCGTCCAGGCCTTCGTCCGGCTTTGGAAAGGGGCTCACCATGACCGACGTTCCGTCTTTCGCGAGTTTCTGCCATATCTCCTCCGTGACAAAGGGCATGATGGGATGGAGCAGCTTCACGGTCGTTTTGAAGACGGTGATGAGGGTATGCTGTGCGGCGTAGCGCTCTTCCGGTTTATCCTGTCCGTAAAGGACAGGCTTGATGAGTTCGAGATACCAGTCGCAGAGCTCGTGCCATATGAAATGATAGAGCGTGCCCGCGGCCTCATTGAACCGGTACTCGTCCAGCTGTTTCGTCACATCGGTCACGGTCTTGTTGAGGCGGTCCAGGATCCAGCGGTCACAGAGCGAGCAGTCTTTCTTCTTCGGCTCCGCGGATGTCGCCGGGTAATCTTCCAGGTTCATGAGGGCGAATCTCGTGGCGTTCCATATCTTGTTTACAAAATTCCGGTAGCCCTCTATCCTCTCCTCGGACATGCGGATGTCCCTTCCCTGGGCCGTGAAGGCCGTCAGGGTGAACCGGAAGGCGTCCGTGCCGAATTTGTCGATCATCTCTAGAGGATCGATGATGTTTCCCTTGGATTTGCTCATCTTGTCTCCGTGCTCATCGCGGACAAGGGCGTGGAGGTAAACGTGCCGGAAAGGAACATCTTTCATCGTGTAGAGCCCCATCATCATCATCCTCGCCACCCAGAAGAAAAGGATGTCGAAACCCGTGATGAGGAGCGATGTGGGATAGAAGGTCTTGAGATCCTTGGTCTTGTCCGGCCAGCCGAGAGTCGAGAAGGGCCAGAGGGCCGAGCTGAACCACGTGTCAAGCACGTCCTCTTCCTGCCTGAGGGCGGAACCTTCGCACTTCGGACACTTGTCCGGATCCTCGGAGGAGACGATGATCTCGCCGCAATCGCAATACCACACGGGGATCCTGTGCCCCCACCAGATCTGTCTTGAAATGCACCAATCCCGTATGTTGTTCAGCCAGTCGAAATAGGTCCCCTCCCACATCTTCGGGACAAGCAGGGTCTTCCCCTTCACCACCGCCGACATGGCCGTTTTGGCGAGCGGCGTGACTTTCACGAACCACTGCTTGGAGACAAAGGGTTCAATGTCCGTCTTGCAGCGGTAACACTGGCCGATATTGTGAACGTAAGGCTCCGTGCTCACGAGATAGCCGCCCTTTTCAAGATCGCGGATGACGTTCTTGCGGGCCTCGTAGCGGTCCTGCCCCTGATACACACCGCCGTTTTCGTTGATCACGGCATTTCCGTCCATGATTTTTATGATCTCGAGGTGATGCCTCTCCGCCATGGCAAAGTCCGCCGCATCACAGGCCGGCGTGATCTTGACGGCTCCGGATCCGAAATCCATGGTGACATAATCGTCGGCGATGATGGGGATCTTCTTGTTCACCAGGGGGAGAATGACCTGTTTCCCGATGATATCCTTGTAGCGCTTGTCGTTTGGATTCACGGCCACGGCCGTGTCGCCGAGCATCGTTTCCGGACGCGTCGTCGCCACGACGATTTCCCCTTTCCCTTCGGCGTAGGGATAGCGGATATTCCAGAGCCAGCTCTTTTCCTCCTTGAACTCGACCTCCAGATCCGATATGGCCGTATGGCACCTCGGACACCAGTTGACGATGTAGTCGCCCTGATAGATGAGTTTGTCATGATAAAGCCTGACGAAAACTTCCCTCACCGCCTTCGAGAGCCCTTCGTCCATGGTGAAGCGCTCCCGTGACCAGTCGCAGGAACAACCGAGCCTCTTCAGCTGGTTCGTGATGACACCGCCGTACTTCTCCTTCCACTCCCAGACCTTTTCGACGAACTTCTCCCTGCCAAGGTCGTGCCGGGTCATGCCCTTTTTGGCCAGTTCCTGCTCTACCACGTTCTGCGTCGCGATTCCGGCATGATCGGTGCCCGGCATCCAGAGGGTGTTATACCCCTGCATGCGCCTCAGGCGGATCATGATGTCCTGCAGGGTGTTGTTCAGAGCATGGCCCATGTGAAGCATGCCGGTCACGTTCGGAGGAGGAATGACAATCGAGAATTGTTCTCTCGTGCTTGACTCTTCCGCCCTGAAATAATCCTGATCCAGCCAGTACTGGTACCACCTTGCCTCCGCCTCGTGCGGCTCAAACGCCTTGCTCAACATTTTTTCTTCCATCGGCACTCCCCGTTCAACTGCATGCTTCTGGTTTAACGTAAAGGACAAACACCCGCGGACATAAACAAGGAAGGCAGGGGACCTCTCCGCTCCCCTGCCCGCTTTCATATCAGAGCGTTTAGACGGTCAAGATCTCTGATCCGTCCACTATGATGATCTATCTGTCAAACCGGAGTTCCTCTTTGATCTTCTTGATGACCAGAAGCGCATCGACCCCGGAAACCGGGGCGAGCGGAGCGAACTCACCGGTCGTGAAATCCTTCGCCTCCATTATGCCTCTCGACGTCACGACCATGACCGCGTTGAAGTACGGAAGATCCGATCTCAAATCGGGAAAAGGCGACGTGGATCCGATAAACTTCGTGGCCAGCTTGTCATCGCCCGTCACCTTGATCATGATGTCTTCGAGCATCATGGCGTATTGCCCTCTGGTGATCAGCTCGTCGGGGTGGAACGCGTTATCGGGATAGTTTTCCAGGCCCCTCACGCCGAGGTTGAGAATGCCCTCGATATCCGCCTTCAGCGGGTGCTTGTCGATATCCGTTGCCGTGATCCTGCTGTCTTTCTTTGCCTTGAATTTTTCCGGATCCTTGAAGGACGTATCGAAGGTCTTGGGTGTTCTCTTTTTATAGAGAATGTCTATCCTCAATTCCTCCATGAAAAGGGCGGCCACGTCGGCGCGCGTGATACTCTCAACGATGGCGATCTTCTTGCCCGTTATGGTTCCCGGCATGGCCCTCTGAATCTTCTGGACAAGGGTCCACTCCACGTCCGCTTCCTTGAGGTAATCGGTCTTCAGGTCAAGAACCTTCGTAAACATCTGGCCGGACTGGCTGAAGTCCAATCCGTACTTATAGGCGACGCCCATAAAATAGTAAGCGGCAGAAGACTTGGGATCGATCAGAATCGCCGTATCAAAGGCATCCCTGGCCTTGTCAAGCCACTTTTTGTTGTCCTCCCGGTTCATGGTGTGAAGCCGGATATATCCCACCTGGGCGAAGGTCTTCTCTTCATCCGTCTTTGCGTACTTCCAGGCCTTGTCCATGGCCTCGAAGGCACCCTTGATATCTCCCTGGTAGGCCTTCGCGAGCCCGGCGCCCCCATGAGCCAGGGAGAATTTCGGGCTCAGTTCAAGGGCAAGATCAAACTCCCTCAAGGCATCGACGTACCGCGCCTGCTTCAACAGGCTCAGCCCTGTCGACACATGGTGTTCGGGGGTATCCAGCTGGCTCGTGGGTTTTCTCGCCGCCGGCCCGCAGGAGACGACAAACGCACCGATGACCATCACGATGAACATAAACATCATGTGCCGCCGATATTTGAAAAGGTGTTTCATGATCTTCTCCTTTCTCAAAGAAGGTTGATTTCGTGATGAACCCCTGAGGGAAATTCACTCCGGGAACAGTTTAAAAGTGTTTGTATTTAATATATTTTTGCGATTTGCAAGTCAAGATATTTCAATCATTCACCGGCCGGACAAAAAGACTTCAATCCTTTTTCTCATCCCGTCCGTCTCGTCGGGGTGGAACCAGATCATTTCCCCGTCCGCCCGAAACCAGGTCAGCTGGCGCTTCGCGTAGTTCCTCGTGTCACGCTTCATCCGCGCCACGGCATCGCCGAGGGGCAGGGTTCCCTTCAAATATCCGAGCATGTGCCTGTAGCCGAGAGACTGCATCGCTTTCAGGGACTCTGAAAATCCCCGGGCGAGAAGACTCTGAACTTCCCCTGTGAGCCCTTTTTCTACCATTCCATCGCATCTCCTGTCAATTTTCTCATACAGATGAGCCCGTTCGTCCATGAGCCCGATCTTCAAATATTCATAGGGTCTGTCGCTGAAACGATGTTCCCGTTGTCTGGCGACAATGGATTCACCGCTGAGCTCAATGACCTCCAAGGCCCGCATCAATCTCACCGCGTCGTTTGGATGAATCTTCTTCGCGGCGGCCGTGTCTTTCTCCTTCAGCCTTTCATGGAGGTATCCCGTTCCGTATCTCTCGATTTCCTGGCGGAAGACGTTCCTCATGGCCGCGTCGCTCCCGGGTCCCTCCAGGAGACCGCCCGTCAGAACCCTGATGTACAGACCGGTTCCTCCCACCACCCAGATGTTCTTCTTATCCTCATGCAGTTCCTGAACGATCCCGCGCGCCTTCCCCGCATAGAGGGCGGCGTTAAATGTCTCGTCGGGATTCACGACATCGATAAGGTGGTGTCTGACCAGGGCACGGTCCTCCAAGGAAGGCTTCGCGGTCCCTATATCCATGAACCGGTAAACCTGCATGGAGTCGGCGCTGATGATCTCCCCGCCGAATTCGCGGGCAAGCGCCAGGGCCGTCGCGGATTTCCCGACCCCGGTGGGACCGGCGATGATGATCAGGCGGGGTTTCATGATCTTTTGAAACGTTTCTCCAGATCTTTGAGCTCAAACTGGATAAAAAGCGGCCTCCCGTGAGGGCAGCTGGATGAAAAAGGAACCGCGTCAAGATCGTGGCAGAGATGCTCCGCCTCATTTCTCGTCAATCTCTCGCGGGCCTTCACAGCACCCTTGCAGGCCATCATGGTGAGAAGTTTCTCACGCAATTCCCGAAGGTCCGGCGATTTCCCTCTTTCCCCTATTTCTTCTAGCACATCAAGGATAACGGACTTCGGCTCAAGATGAGACAGCAGGGCCGGGAAGGAATGGATCCTGATGGAGCTTCCGCCGAACGGCTCTATGTCCATGCCCATTTCATTGAGGAGACTTCGGGAATCCTTGACGAGGGACGACAGCCCCGGCG
>CAYXFF010000010.1:14380-19715 GCA_964464185.1 uncultured Syntrophaceae bacterium
CCCATTTCATTGAGGAGACTTCGGGAATCCTTGACGAGGGACGACAGCCCCGGCGGAAGGTCCACGATCTCAGGCAGCAGCCTCCTCTGGCTCGACAGATTCCCGTCTTCCGACTCCGCTCGCAATTTTTCAAAGAGGATCCGCTCGTGAGCGGCATGCTGATCGATAATGACCATCCCCCGGGATCCTGAAAAAATGAGATACGTATTTTCGATCTGACCCAGATATTCAAGAGAGGAAAAAAAACCGCTTTGCCCCACTTCCGTTTCTTTTCCCGGGATGTCCCAGACAGGACGGGATGTCGCCGCGCCTGCCTCAGCGCCTCCTCCGTGAGCGGTGTATCGCTTCAGCGCTTCCTCGACCCTGCCTCTGAATTCGGGGAATATGGCATCCGCATATTCAGCAGGCTCTTCCGGAGAACGTTTTTCAACCCTGTTTGTGATCGTCGCCAGAACGCCCGCAAGGGCAAAAAGGACGGCCTCATAGACTTCCCTGGGATTGCGGAATCGCACCTCAAGCTTGGCCGGATGAACATTCACGTCCACGTCCCCCGGAGGCAGTTCGATGAAGAGCACGGCCTGGGGGTATCGTCTTGCCTCAATAAGTCTCCGGTAAGCCGTCATGACGGCATGGTTGATAAGGGGGTCTTTCACGTGACGCCCGTTCACATAGCAGAGGATTCCCCTGGATGTGGAACGGGTAAAATCCGGCCTGGACGTGAAACCCTTTATTCTGACAACGCCTCTCTTTCTCTCAACAGGGAGGAGTTGGTCCTTGACGCTGATGCCCAGAACCAGGGCAACCCTTTCAGCAATATCCGCCGTTGCGGGGATATGAAGCAGGGGTTTCCCGTCCGCCGCGACCCGGAATCGGACCCTTGGGCGGGGCAGAAGCGTCCTCGTGATCACCTCAAGGCAATAGGACTGTTCCGTGGCCTCCTTCTTCAGAAACTTTCTTCGAACCGGGATGGTTCCGAAAATATCGGTAACGGAGACAGCCGTCCCCTCGGGACAGCCGGTTTCCATGTTTTCCACGACTTTCCCGCTCTCCACCCTGATCCTGCAGCCTGACAGAGTCCCTTTTTTCCTCGTGATCATCTCTATTTTTGAAACGGACGCGATACTTGGCAGGGCCTCACCGCGAAAACCGAGGGTGGTTATTTCATAAAGGTCCTCAAAGACTGAAATCTTGCTCGTCGCATGTCTCTCAAAGGCCAGGGCAGCGTCCTCCCGGTCCATGCCTTCTCCGTTATCGACGATCCGGATCGAACGGGTTCCCCCTTTTTCAAGCTCGATCACAATGTCCGATGCCCCGGCATCCAGGGCATTTTCAAGGAGTTCCTTCACAATGGAGGAAGGTCTCTCCACAACCTCTCCAGCCGCGATCCTGTCCGCTGTCTCCCTGGGCAGTATAACAATCCTCGCCGGCAAAATCATTCCTCCTCAATGAAGAAGACCGCAGCCGCGATCAAGGTCACGGCTGCGGTCTGACATGCAACAAAAGATTACCTTTTACTGTAAATCCGCGCAGGCTCCGGGAGTGTTCCCACACCTCCTCAATCCAGCACGATCATGACGCGGCATTTCTTCAGAAAGGCCAGATTTTCGGCGGCACCGCCGATCTTCGAGGCATCGGCAGCGCTGATGACGACATCGCCTTTCGTTGGCCCCTCGGACCTCAGGGCCTTCACTGTCAGCGGGTTGTTGGTGACCCTGGGATTGCCCTGGGCCGCCGTCAGATCCTTCGAATAGCTGCTGATGCCCTGCTGATTCGCGTAAGTCTGATCCACCATCATGTAACCGTAGACCTCCTGACCGCCCTCATCCAGAATTTTGGGCTTCATGGTGGGCCTGAGCTGAATACCCCTGGCATCCACAACCAGTCCGGTGAAAACCTCGGGAGCAGCCGGAGCGGGAGGAGGCGCCGTGACCTGAGGTCCTGCAGGGGGTGCCGGCTCTGCGGGGGGAGTTGGCTCTGCAGGCGGTGCCGCGGGGGGAGCCGCCGGGGCCGGTTCCGCCTTTGCCGGTTTCGGGAGAGGCATGATGACATTCGCAATGGCGGATTCACCATACAGGGGCATTCTCAATGTCACTTCCACTGTCCCGTCGGAAAGATAATCCCTCTTTATGAGCTGTGCCCCTTTCACAAGACCTTCCACCTTCGCCTTTATGACATCGCTTGCTACCGTAAAGTCCCTGACCTCTGTTTCGGAATCGACACGAACGCCCTGAACAACCTCAAGCAGGTTCCGGTAAGCGTCAACCTGTGCGGCTCTCAGAGCCATCGGCCGTGCCTGGGGTTTGCCATAGAATCTTTCAGGAGGAGCCCCGATTCCCGTCGCCTCTATATAGCCGCCCGACCAGTTGACCTTTCCTTTGGCTCCAATTTGTTCAACAACCGAGGTCCATTCCTTGGCGCTGATCGATTCCTGGCTGAATGCCGCGGACGCCATGAACAGTACGCCGATTATCAAACCCATGACCAGAAAGCTTCTTTTCTTCATAATGTCCTCCTTTATGGTGTAGAACGTTTATGTCCCGTGTCGCTCTCAATCCGTGCGGTGAAATCCTGCTGCAGTATGTATTGATATGACTATAAATATCAAAAATGAAACGTGGATTCAATAAGGTTTTTGCCAATCGCAAGTATCTATTTTTTCACCTGAAAAGCCCTTTCTTCCTCATTCTCAAGCCATGGGGTGAGATTGATGCTGTTTTCGTTGTCCTTCAGAATCATCCCGTCGTCCGGCGGGCTCTTCCCCCACCAGTTCCACCGGGCATCGATGTAGGTGGATGAGAAGGCCTGAATGGCGAAGGCATTGCTGATGAAATTGTTGTGATTGATTTTCGGTCTTGACATGCCCCGGCAGGCGATGCCGCCCTGCCCCAGATTGCCCGAGAATGTATTGAAGGTGATCTTCGGCGAAGCGTCGTTGCCGCAGAAAAGGCCTGCCTGCGCATTGTCGGCGATATGGCAGTAGGAGATGTCCGGCGCGCCGTATTGAATGTCCAAAGCCGTTTCGGCGTACTTGATGATGCAATATTCCAGGAAGCTGTTCACCTTCGTCGGCGCCGTGAACTGCAGGGCATGGGCATAGAAACCCGGGGCGGGCGACGCCCCCGATGCGGCAAAGAGGATTGGATTATCCCTTGTTCCCTTCGCGACGATTCCCCCGTCCTTCACGATGATGGATGTTTTCTGGTCATAGAGGACCTGGACGCCCGGTTCGATGTAAAGAACGCTTCCGCCGTCGACCAGCACGTCCTTCGTCACCCGGTAGGGGCTGTTCGAAAGTATTAGATACGAATCTCCCATGATGGGACCGCCGAGATTCGCCGTGAGAATGGGAAGGCTCAAAGGCTTCCCTTCCGGCCACGGGCCGCCAAGAACGGTGGCGATATCGATCTTTCCCTTTATCTTTCTGAGAATTTCGAGACCCTGGGATGTCCCCCACCAGTTGCTCCGGGCGTTCACGGACTCGCCGGAAGGCTCCCCGACCATATCGTGCGGCTTGTTGTCGTAGATGTTATTTTCCGTTGCCACGGCCTGGCTTTTCGTTATCACGAGGCCCGGTCCCTGGTTCTGAATAATGGTGTTGTGCAGAATGGACGGAGCGGAGTCGGTCACTGTTATCCCGGCCTTTGCATTATCCCGGATCTTGTTTTCAGAGATCGACGGCTGCGCCCCGCCTTCGATCGTTACACCGGTCTCGTTCTTGTGGATGGTATTCCTCATTAGGACGGGCTTTGAAAAGGCGCCGAGAATTCTTGCCGCTTCGTTATTTCCGGTGAATTCGGAATCCTCGACCCTCGGCGACGACGCCTCGAAGGTTATCCCGGCCTGCGCGTGACGGATCCGGCAGAAGCGGATCACATTCTCCTTTTCCTTCACGCTCTTGAATGTGATGCCCTCCCATGGGGCGCCTTCGACCCCTTCAAAGGTGATGATGTTCTCCGTGTTTCCCTCCGCCATGATCCGGCCCTCTATCACCAGACCTTTCCCCTTTGACCGGATTTCCGTGCCCGGCTCGACGGTGAGGACCGCCTTGTCTCGCACCGTCACGGTGTCCTCCAGGATATAGGGACTGGCACCCGCGTACCAAGTGGTATCCGTCTCAATGGGACCGGAGATGAACGTGGGTCCCGGGGCCACCGGCATCGCCGTCAGGGTATCCGATTTCTGGCTTTCATTCCCGGCCCGGTCCACCGCCGAGATTCTGTAGTAGTATTTTTTAGAATTCACAAGCCCCTGATCCTTGAATTCAGTGAACTCCGTCTTCGCAAGTTCTGTGAATCCTGTCAGGGGTGTCTCGCTCCTGTAGAGTCGGTATCCCGCAAGATCGGCCTCCGTATTTTTTGACCACTTCAGGAGAATCACATTGTTCCTGCCGACACCGGCAAGTCCTCCGGGCTTCGCCGGAGGCGTCGTATCGAGCGTGACCAGACCGATGGCATCCACCCAATCCGCTTTGAGACCCGCGTCGTCGGTGAGATGGCCCGTGATGATGGCATTCTCCACGTTGTCTCCCGGAAGAACCTTGTACACGCCCAGATAGCCGCCGGGTTCCACCTCATTCATTTCGATTCCCTTCTTGTAGTCTCCGATATCAAAGGTGGCCTGCATCTTCGGCGTTCCCTGAATGACCACACGGATCTCGTCGCCCGCCTTCTTCGGCAAACCTTTCGTGTCCTGCGTGAGAAGGGTGATCACGGGCGGTCGCATGGCTTCCGCAATGGTGGGCACGGGGATCGTCTTGACCATATCGCGGAAAAGATCGTCGCAGGCCCTCAAAAGCTGGATGTCCCGCACGTTCATCGCGGCGGCGATCACCGTGGCGATGATCCCTATGGGGGTCGTGGCGATCCCCCCCTCGTGGATGCGGGTCACGTGCTGCCCGCTCCAGAGAAAATGTCCCGTCTTCGCTTCATACATTCTGATCTCGGCGCCCACGGCGACCTGAGAATAGATAACGGCGAATAACTTGTCGAAATTCGATATCTCTCCGTAAACAATGCTATCCACTCCCAGAATGCCGCCCAGTTCCTGGGGAGATTTCTTGTTGATGGTCTCCGGGTCGGTCAGCCCGGCCTTGGCAAGCAGGCGGTCCACCTGGTAGATCTCCATGTCCTTGAAGGGCAGCGAGCTGAAGTGGTTGTAAAAACCTTTCCGGACGGCCTGCGCGCCTTCCTTGCTGCCTGATTTATCCACGAAGGGAAGAACCGCGACCGTTCGCGGCTTGTGATCCTCCATGTAGGGATCCACCTTGTATGTCCCGCCGAAAAAGGTCGATATCTGGGGGCTGATCTTCGCGTCCTTGGTATCAACCACGCAGCCC
>CAYXFF010000010.1:19815-25157 GCA_964464185.1 uncultured Syntrophaceae bacterium
TTCCACGCCGAGCAGAGCATTGCTTTCACTGCGGATGGGATCCCCATGACCGGGATAGACGGTCTTCGCTTGAACGGTGCGGAGCAGAAAATCGAAGGAGGCCATGATCTCTGCTCTCGATGAATAGAATCGATTTACCCTTCCCCTTCCGTTTTCTTCCATGTTGATGATGAGATCCCCGCACAGGAGCTCACCGGTCGCCTCTCTGTAAAAAGACACGGAGTCCTCCGTGTGTCCAGGCGTATCTATAACATCCCATCCGTCGAAACCGAGAGGATATCTCCTCTCGCTGCCTCCGCCGAAATAGACGATTCGCTCCTTGTCGTAAGGTAAAGAGGATAAATTTCGAATCCCTGGAAGGGGAATCCCGGCGAGGCTGTCAAACATGAGATGGGTTGCCTTTCGCAGATAGCGGACGCTTTTCCAAGCCGCCGGTCTCATACCGAGATACCAGTTTTTCATGGAAGAGATGGGTCGCTTGTTTTCAACATAGTCCCTGACCCGCGCATGGAAAAAGACTCTCGTTTCCGGCCCCGAGCAGGATAAAAGGGATCCGATTCCCCCGATATGATCGATGTGGAAATGCGTGGCCATGACGGCGGTCAGGTCCCTCATCTCCCGGCGGAGTTCTTTCTCTATGAAACGCCTGGCGTCCTGGGCCGCTCCCACGCTCCCCGGGTCAACAACGGCGAGTTCGTTGTCAGCGACCAGGACATAGGTTCTTGAAAAACCGCAGTTCGGGACTGGATAAACCATCCCCGTTTATTCCTTTTCTGCAGGATGACCTTGCGTTCTATCTCGGCTTTTTCGACCCTCCGACCGAAACTTTACGTCCATCTTCATCCAGATAAAAGTTCTCGTCGGGACGAATATAGAGAAATTTATAAGGAATGGCAACCGGTTCCCGGCCTGTCGCCAGGGTGCGTTGAGTCAGGACCCATACGGCCCCGGTCTGCGTATCCACCAGGTAGGCATTGTCGTTCGTCCCCGGTACGACCCTGTATTTGCCGGACTCCTCCGCCTGCACGGACGATACTGCGAAAAGACTCAGAACCAGTGCGAGGAGGAGGATTATGCTCTTAAGATAAATCTTCATTTCAAATCACCTCGTCATGCCTTTTGTAGTATTATTTCCCTTCCAACGTGAGTCCCGAACTCGGCTCGCTTTCAAGATCATCTTTGTCCCTGGCAGTGATGACATAAGTTCTGCTTTTCCCGGGATCCGGCGCCGTTTCGGAAAAACGCGTGTCACCTTTCACGGTATCTATCTTCCTGCGGCCCGATGCCGTGGTTTCATAGACCGTGTAAGAAACAATATCCGGTTCGGGGTTCTGCGCCCATCGGAGAAATACTTTCTTGCCCTGGACCTCCCCGCTGAGCTGGGTGGGCTGCCCGGGCTTCGCCTTTGTCGTCGCCGAAGCAGCCTGTGAAACATCACTCTCCACATCCACCTTGTTATAGCTGGTCAGAACATAGTAGTAGGTCGTACCGTCTTCCGTCTTGGTTCCGAAACCAAAAAGGGCGTTTTCATCCACATCCCTGTTGGAGCCCCGTCCCGATATCTTTTTTATAAATTCGTATTTTCCGTCTTTCACCTTGGAGCGGTACAGCTTGTACCCTTCCACCTCTTCTTCCTGATTCGCCGTCCACAAGAGCTGCACCTTCTTGACCAGACCGCTCTCCGCCTTCAGATCTTTCGGGATCGGAGGCTTTCCCCTCGTGACCGCCGACACCGTCGGCGACGGACTGGTTTCCAGATCCGGTTCCTCAAAGGCTGTCACCTGATAATAATAGCGTGTTTTGTCGCCCAGCCCCTCGAGATCCGTGTAGCTGATTTCCTGTCCGGCTTTGAAAAATTCCACTTTCTGCAGCCGCGTGAAACCCTTCTTTTCCTCCGTGCTTCTATAAATGTAATATCCTTTCACAAAGGGGGATTCCAGCGCCGTCCATTGCAGCCGGATCTCCCGGATCATCTCGCCCTGGATATCCACCTTGCCCAGCCCGGGCGTCGTGAACCCCTTGATGGGCACGGAAAAATTGCTTTCCAGATTTTTCTCATTATAGGCCGTGATCCTGTAATAATAATCTCCTCCGTCGGCCAGCCCCTTGTCCGTATAGTTGATCTTCCCTCCCGCGAAAGCATCCGCGCTCGACGCGGCATCCTGAAGGAGAAGGTTGACCGTTTCTTTGTAGGGACCCTTTTCCGCCTTCGCCCGATAGATGCGGAATCCCTTCAGAGGAGACGGGTCCTCGCTCCTGCCCGGGTTGGCCGACCAGGTGAGCTGAATGCTTTTGACGTGCCCTTCGGCCTTCAAAATAATGGGTGCGAGGGGGGTCGGCGCCGTTTCTGCGCTCATGACGGGTGAATAGCCGCTCTGTATGCCTCTCGCGTCGAAGGCCCGAATCCGGTAATAATAGGTCCTCTTTTTTTCCAGACCCTGATCCAGATATTCGGGGTTCTGGACCTGCGCGATCCGCGTGAAGGGGCCCTCTTTGGAGGATCCGCGATCGATCTTGTATCCGGCAGCCTCGTATCCGGGAGGATCCTCCCATCTCAGGTAGATGCTCATGTTCCCCGGGCGCGCTTCGACGTTCACGGGAACCCCTGCGGATCCGCCCCCATCATCCCTCCGTCTCTCCGCATCGCTCAAAACAGCCTTCACGATGCTCTCGCCGATCTTTCGGGTCTCCGAGACGAGATCGGCATCGCCGAAAGCCTTTGACTGGAGATAAAGGATGGTCCTTTTCTGGCCGATCGAGACCAGCTTGGTGTTGATCGTGATCAGCTGACCTGATTTACCCACGGTGCCCGCCACGATGAAATCCAGAGCAAGCCTGCTGCCGATTTGGACAACATTCTCCACGTCATCGTTCTGCTGGAGGTCATTGAGAGAAAGGAAGGCCTCAAGCTCCTTGCGGTCGAGGACATTCAAGAAGGCGATTCCCCTGAGAGATGAGATCAGCATGTTCGTCACCGATGTCCCGTAGCCTGAAGCGTCCATGTTCATCGCACCGTAATTGAACACGGACATCTTGACCTGCGGTATCTCCTCGGCGGCACCCGCAGGAACGACCACAAGAATGATCAGAGCCGTTAAGAGAAAGAATCGTCTTGCCCGAAGCATCTGCAACCTCCCGAAACGGTATGCCGCGTCAACGCCACGATGACGCGCCTGTTACATGTCACGAATCAGCTTGTTGATGGACTCCTTGGAGTTCTGTGAAACAGGGGTGGAGATCCCCTTCATGTTCTCATCAAACATGGCGTCCATGTAACGTTCGACGGCCTCATCATGATTGCGCCTCTTCACCTGCAGCAAGGCCTGATTATAGTATTCCACTTCAAGATTCTGAAATTTTTTGAGCACGCTCTGTCCCATCTCTGAAACCTTCTGGTTTGTCAGCTCATCGAGGACATCGGATTCTGTCTGAATTTCGAGAGGATCGAGTGGAATATTGGCAAGAGGCACGGCATCCTGGTATTTATCCTCTTTGGCAAGCCTGCCCGAAACGGTATTGGTAAAGAGGTTCTCCCCGGTTCTCGCGTCCACCAGTTTATAAGAGGATTCGATGGAAGCGTTGATTTTGGCATATCCGGATTTATAGGAAATCAGCTGGTAATTTTTTTTCTTGACGGTCTTGGGTGGCGCGTTCTTGAAATCCTCTTCCGTGGGGTTTCTGTTGAGCATCAGCCAGTCTGTGTAATCGGGGTTGCGCACATCTTCTTCGTCGATGACGACTTTCACCTGACTCGTGGTCGGATAATCCCTGTACTCTGAAGAAAAGCGAAGGACGTCCCCCATGATAAAGGTATCGATCCCGCCCATCTTGGCGAGTTTCTGCGCCGTATCCACATCAACCAGCTGCGTGGATACGAGCTGCAGCTCTTTCAGAATGGACTCGAGATTTTCTCTCTCGATGATCCGAATGTCACCGCTGGCGTTCCGGTAAAGGAAGGTCATCAGCTTGTTGGCCACGATTTTACCGGCATCCTTGCTCTGGCTGGGGCTCTTAAAGTCGAAAACGGCGATGGATTTCCTTATCCTCTTCTTGATATTATCCTTGGCTTCCTGAACCTTGAAAAAGATGCCTTTGAAATTCGGCTCAAGGGCTTCAAGCTTCTGATAGGCGAGGTAGGCGTTTCCCCACTTGCCTTTTTCCGCGTACCGTTCTCCCCTCTCTATCAATTTCATCCCGAGACGATTGGCAATGAATTCCTTGAAAAGCGGGTTGTCCTGCAGGGACGGCGTGTACGTCTTGGCGAGTTCCAGCTTCCGGGCCGCCTCATAGAGTTTCCCCTGCTGCGTGTCTTTGATCGCCCCGTCAAAGAAGCTCTGCGCGGCTTTCCCTCTGAAGGACTTCAGCTGCTTTTCGACTTCTTTATTGTCCGGGTCATACTCCCTGGCTTTTTCGTACAGCAGAATGGCCCTTTCCCATTTCGGGGGCTGAGCCGCGGCGGCGATGGCGCCTTCCTTCACGAAATAATGAATGTTGTCTTTTCCCCTCGCCGCTTCATAACGCTTCGCCGCATCCTGATAACCGGGATTTATATCGAGGACGGATTTATAGGCCAGCGCTGCCCCTTTCCAGTCTTCCTGTTCTTCAAGATCAAGTCCCTGTTTATAATAGATTCGCGTGGCCTGCTGATTCACGGAGGCCAGCTTGTCTCCCGTATCCTCATAGCCGGGCGAGAGGTCATTGATCTTTTTGAGCTTCTGGATGGCGGCCAGCCAGTCCTCCTTTTTCATGTCCAGATCCGCCTGGCTGTAAAGTGATTTCAGTGTCGACTGCATATCGCTCCTCTTGCGGCTTACATCCGCGTGAAAAGCGGCGATCGTCTTGTTTTGAGGATCGAGCTTGTAAGCCAGATCCGCCTCCTTCAATACCTGTTCCAGGGCGATCAGATTCGGCTCGGTCTGGGCGGACAGGGTCTGTTTCGCTTTCTCATAGTGGATCTTCGCGGACTCCTGCTTCGCGTTCTCCAGAGCCTGCTTGTATTCCTGGCTTTCCGGGCTTTCATTCACAGCCTTCTCAAAGTATACGATGGCTTCGTCCCAGCGCTTGTTCTTGCTCAGGTCATCCGCGATCTTGAAGCTCTCTGCTCCGGCACAGCCGATAAAGAATATCAAGACGAACAGATGAACAAGATGTCTTTTTATTCCCGCTCCCATTTTTCGCCTCCTTGGAAAAATTGTTGCATGTTGTGTCTTCGAACTCGCGGCCCGGCGGATGGTCCGCCGTCATGGGCCGATTCTGATCTCGATCCTGTTCGGGGTGATTTCCACGACCTTCATGGCTTTCCCGTTCAAGGTCATGGCCGCGATATCGTCGGCCACGCCCTG
>CAYXFF010000010.1:25257-28191 GCA_964464185.1 uncultured Syntrophaceae bacterium
AATCTGTCGACACCCACATCGGCCTCTATGGTCACCCGGTACTGATCTCCCTCCCTCTCCTCCTGAATGATCTTATAGGTGTTGATAAACCCCTGCGATTCCGAAAGAATCGAATCCAGCTTGACCTGGTAATTCTCCACCTCGGTGGAACTCGAGACCATGACGCCGACGACCCTTTCAACGGCGCTTCTCTGGGCCTCGTCAATCGCCTTGCTTCGGGCAATGTCCACGAGGTTCTTATGAATGGTCGCCATGCCCTGCGCCTGAACCTTCGTCTGCGCGAGAACGGGCTGGGAAGCGAAAAAAACCAGGAAGAAGAAAATGGCGAATTTCAAAAGGACATTTATTTTCATCTATCTATCCCTCCCGGTGGGATCCGGATCAGAGCGACCCGGAAAGGAGCCATGCCTTGTTCTCGCTGATAAAATCACTCAGCGCGATCTGCCAGTACCGCATGGTTTTACTCGTCAGATCTGAGAATTTCCGGTTGCTGAGGACGGAATAACCGGGACGCAGGGCCTTTCGGGCCAGCCTGTTCGATGTGATCGGCTTGACTTCCACATCCTTGATATCCGCATATTGCAATATTTTCAACGTATAGTCAAACCAACTACATTTTCCCCTGTTAGTCAAATGAAAAATGCCTTCATGCCCGCCTTCCACAAGCACCTTAACGGCTCCGGCAAGATCACGGGTCCAGGTCGGCGAACCCACCTGATCGGCCACAACATCAAGCGTCTCTGAGTTCCTCGCCTTCTCAAGGATGGTCCTGACAAAGTTTTTTCCGTTTATGCCGTACAGCCAGGCGGTCCGAACGAGGATAAAATGATCCGAAAGCTCCCTGAGGTAGCGTTCCCCCTGAAGCTTGGATTCCCCATATACGTTTATGGGGTTCGTGAGATCCCCCTCTGCGTACGGCCTTCTCTTCGTCCCGTCAAAGACATAATCCGTGCTGAAATGAACAATCCGGATGCCCTCCTGCCTGCAGCAGAGGGCCAGGTTTTTCACGCCCTCCGAGTTCACGGAGAAACAGGCCTCTCTGTCTGTTTCACAGCCGTCCACATCGGTGTAGGCAGCGGCGTTGATCACGCATTCCGGACAGATGGTTCCGATGATATCACGGCAGTCCGCCATGGAAGTGATATCAAAATCATCAATGTCTTTTCCGGTGACCTCATGGTCAGGGGAAAGCCTACGGACCAGATCGTGTCCCAGCATTCCTTTGTGTCCGAGAACCAGGATCTTCATTGATATCTCACATCCACCAGATAAAGGCCCTGCGGCGGAGCCGTCACGCCGGCTTTTCTCCGGTCCCGGGCCTCCATAATTCTGAGAAAGTCCAAGGGGGTCCGCTTCCCCTTGCCGACCTCAATCAGGGTGCCCACAATGTTGCGGACCATGTATTTCAGAAAACCGTTTGCTTCAATAGAGAAAAGGATGAGACTTTTCCCGGTCTTTTCAAAACCGCAATCATAAATTTCCCGGATGTAATTTTTCGATTCATGCCCGGCGGCGCAAAAGGATGAAAAATCATGGACGCCCTTGAGCATGAGCGCCGCCTCGCCCATGGCAGCCCCATCAAGCGCTCCATAGACAAACCAGGAATAGTTCCGGAACAGGGCCGGACGCGTCGGGCCGTTGAATATTTTATACTCATAGGCCTTGCTTCTGGCGCTGTGTTGTGCGTGGAAATCCTCAGAGGCCTCGGTTATTTCCTTGACGGCGATATCTTTCGGAAGAAGGCTGTTCAATCCCCTTTGAAGATCTCCCTCCGGGATGCGCGTGCCGGTCCTGAAATGAGCGACCTGATAGCGGGCATGGACTCCTGCGTCGGTCCGGCCCGAACCGATCAGGGTCACCTTTTCACGGGTCATGACGCCTATCTTTTCCTCAACCACCTGCTGGATGGTCACCATGCCGGCCTGCCGCTGCCACCCGTGATAGGCCGTTCCATCGTATTCCAGCACCATCTTGAGGTTCTTCATTTCAAACAGCCGCTACCACGATTCACGTGCCGCAGGTTTTAAGGGCCTTTATCGCCGGGAGATCCTTGCCCTCCAGGAGCTCGAGAAAAGCCCCGCCCCCCGTCGAGATGTAGGACATGTTGTCGCTTTCCCCGGCCTTGGTAATGGCCACATCCGTATCGCCGCCCCCCACAATGGACAGGGCGTAGGAATTGGCGACGCTGTGGGCCATGGAGGATGTCCCCCTGCTGAAGGCGTCAATCTCGAAGGCTCCCATGGGACCGTTCCAGACAATGGTTTTCGCGTTGCTCAGGGCCTCGGTAAAGACCATGATCGTGGCCGGACCGATATCCAGCGCCTTCCACTTCGAATTGATCTCCTGCACGGGAACGATCTTCGTTTCCGCTTCCTCGCTCATCTCCTCCGCCACGACACAATCCACGGGGAGATAGAGCTTGACCCCGAGTTCTCTGGCCGTTTTCATGATCTCGAGGGCCTTGTCCTGGAAACTGTCTTCGACGAGCGATTTTCCCACCTCATAACCCAGAGCCTTGAGAAAGGTAAAGGCCATGGCGCCTCCGATGATCATTTTGTTCACGTTTTTGATCAGGTGACCCAGGGCTTCGATCTTACCGGACACCTTCGATCCTCCTACGATCGCAACGAGCGGTCTTGATGGCTTCTCGAGGGCCTTGCTGAAATAATTCAGCTCTTTTTTCATGAGAAAACCGGCGCCGCAATCCTTCGTGAATTTCGTGATCCCCACATTCGAGGCATGGGTTCGGTGGGCGTTGCCAAAGGCATCATCGATATAGACGTCACAGCAGCTTGCCAGTTCCTTCGCGAACCCGTCGTCGTTCGCCTCTTCCTGCGGATGAAACCTCAGGTTCTCGAGAAGGACGATGTCGCGGGGCTTCATGGCGCCGATGAGTTTTTTGACGTCATCGCCGATGCAGTCATCCGCCATGCG
>CAYXFF010000011.1:0-27486 GCA_964464185.1 uncultured Syntrophaceae bacterium
CCCCGGCCGGACTTAGACCTTCCCCCGGGCAGCCACCTTGCCCCAGGAGTCGCGAAGCGCTACGATACGGTTAAAGACGGGCTTGCCTGGCGCGGAATCCTTCGCGTCGACGCAGAAGTAGCCGAGCCTTTCAAACTGATACCGGCTGCCGGGCGTCGCATATTTCAGGCTTGATTCCGCGTAACATGCCGGAAGGATTTCCAGAGAACCAGGGTTCAGATATTCCATGTAATTTTCGCTGATGCTTCCCGGGTCGGGTATCCGGAAGAGCCGGTCGTAGAGCCTCACTTCCACAGGCACGGCGTGCTCGGCCGATACCCAGTGGATGACGCCTTCCACCTTTCGCCCGTCGGGCGGCGGTCCGCTGCGTGTTTCACGATCGTAGGTGCAGTGAAGTTCCGTGATCTCTCCGGTGCGCTCGTTTTTCACCAGGCTCTGATGCCTGACCACGTAAGCGTTTCTTAGGCGGACTTCCCGCCCCGGACCGAGGCGCTTGTATTTCTTCGGAGGGTTTTCGTCGAAGTCGTCTCGCTCGATGTAAAGGACCCGGGAGAAGGGAACCTTTCGCGTTCCCATGGCGGGATTCTGGGGATGGTTGGCGCATTCGAACTCTTCAACTCTACCTTCTGGATAATTATCGATGACAACCCTCAGAGGTCGCAGGATGCCCATGACCCGCGGGGCCCGCTCGTTGAGGTCTTCACGAACACAGTGTTCCAGAAGAGACACGTCGACGAGGTTGTCGTTCTTGGCCACGCCGATGACCGAGCAGAAGTTCCGTATCGCCTCGGGCGTGTAGCCCCGCCTCCGCATGCCGGCGACCGTGGGCATCCGGGGATCGTCCCAGCCAACCACGTGCTTCCGCTCCACCAGTTCGATGAGCCGCCGCTTGCTGAGAACCGTATAGCTGACATTGAGGCGGGCGAACTCGATCTGCCGCGGGCGGCTGCCCGTGATGACCTGCTCCACGAACCAGTCGTATAGCGGGCGGTTGTTTTCGAACTCCAGGGTGCAGATCGAATGGGTGATGTTCTCCAGGGCGTCGGAAAGACAGTGGGCGAAGTCGTACATGGGATAGATGACCCAATCCGTCCCCGTCCTGAAATGCGGCTCCCGCTTGATGCGGTACATGATGGGGTCCCGCATGACGATGTTGGGAGAGGCCATGTCGATCTTGGCGCGCAGCACATGGGCCCCGTCTTCAAAATCGCCGGCCCTCATCCTTGAAAACAAATCCAGGTTCTCTTCGACGGAGCGGTTCCGGTAGGGGCTCTCTCTGCCCGGTTCGGTGAAGCTCCCACGGTATTCCCGTATCTCATCGGCATTCAGGCTGCACACATAAGCCTTTCCCATCTTGATGATCTGAACGGCGAATTGATAGAGATGATCAAAGTAATCGGAGGCGTAGTACAGGCGGTCCCCCCAGTCGAACCCCAGCCAGTGCACATCATGGATGATCGATTTCACGAACTCGAGCGATTCACCCGCCGGGTCCGTGTCGTCCATCCGGAGATTGCAGGTTCCGCTGTATTGCGTGGCGAGGCCGAAATTGAGGCAGACTGATTTGGCGTGCCCGATATGGATGTAGCCGTTCGGTTCCGGCGGAAAGCGGGTGGCGACGCGCCCCGCGTGTTTGTTTGTCCTGGAGTCGTCCTCTATGATTTCACGGATGAAATCCGTCGGAAGCGTGTTGTTTTCCTGTGTCATGTATCCCTGCTCCTTGTCAAAAAACGTGATTCCCCGCAGTCACCGGAAAATCACTTCCCGCAGATGACGGAGATCTCGATGGAGGCGTCCCTGGGCAGCCGGGCGACCTGGACGGTCTCACGGGCGGGGAGAATGTCTCCGAAATACCGGTTGTATATCTCGTTGAACTTTCCGAATTGACCGAGATCCTTCATGAAGACCGTTGCTTTCAGAACGTTCTCAAGACCCATTCCACCCGCCGCGACGACGGCCCGAATGTTTTCAAGGACCAGCGTGACCTCGGCCTCAAAATCACCTGTGAGCAGTTCGCCTGTTTCCGGACGGATGGGGATCATTCCGGAAACAAACAGCAGGCCGCCATGACGGATCGCCTGCGCGTAAGGACCGATGGCTTTCGGCGCCTCGGGAGTGCTGATGATTTTTCTTTCTGATCCGGAATTCATATCCCTCTCCTTATTTCATGATTCTGAAACTCATAGCACCGCGCCCCGGCTGAGTCAAGTTCCCGGGGGATGAATCACGGCGATAGAGACCCCATGCTATTCCTGATCTGTGAATCGGTCGTAGATTCTTCTCCCTATTTCAAGAGCGCGGTCGATGAAATCGGGACCGTATTTTTTCCCTGTCCGTGTTCGAAAAGTTTCCCTTATTTTCTCTGTCGCTTCAATCCCCCGGGGAAAGTGTTTCATGAGAACTCCGATCTCCACGCGCCGGGAGATGACGATTGCCCAGAGCGTCTCGGTGAAATTGTCGGGGCCCCATCGGAACTTGTCGCCGTCATAAAGGGCGTCGGAGAGCAGCTGGGCGGCGGGATGGATCAGCGCCTGCGCCGGCTGGAAGGCCTCGTGATTCGCGATGGCCTGGATAATGGCTTCGGTCTCGCTTTCCTTCAGGTCGAGCGTTTCGAGGATCTCCCTGGCCGCCTCGGCGCCCCGGCGCGCGTGATCCGGTTCAGACCTCCTGATGTCGTGGAGGATGCCGGCAAGATGGGCGAGAAAGATAAGGCGGTCCAGAGCTTCGCCTTCGGCCAGGCCGGGACCGTCGATGATAATAAGAGCCCCCGCGTCCCGGGCGACTTTGGTGATGTGCAGAATGCCGTGACCGGGATAATCCTCACGGTCTTTGAGCGAAAGGAGGAGGCTTTGCGCGACAGGATTTCTTTCAAAGATGCGATGGGACCGATCGACAGCTTCTTTCTTCTCCAGGTAAAAACGTGGAATTCCGACAGACGTTGCGATCTGTTCGGTGATCTCCCGGAATTCGAGATATCGGCTGTCCTGAAAAGCTTTTTCTCCTGCCATGGCACTCATGAATGTTTTTATATCCTCGCGTGCCGGTCTTTATATCAGGAGATCCTTTTCATTTCAATCAGCCTTTAAAAAGTGAATAGTGAATGGTGAATAGAAAATAAATTAAGGAAGAAATTTACTTCTTTAGCTTTTCGTTCTTATCTATTTGCTGTTCACTGACGACTGTTCACTAACTGGCGTCCAGTAATCGCATCCCTTGGAAGCCTCATGAAGGGCGTGGTCAACGAATCGTGCGAACCGGAGGCAGTTCTCTCTATGGACGTCGTTGTGATCGACAAAAAGACAGGTCCCGCATTGCTTGATATCCCGCTGATCTGTTGTGGAGGTGGTTCTGTTCATTTTTTATCCTCTGTCCTTTGACCTTTCTCCTTTACCTTAAGCCTGATGCCCAATGCCTAATGCCCAATGCCTATTTTTTTAACAGCGACTGCACGACCCGCTCCAGATGGTTCAGGGTGTTGCATTCCTTGAGAACATGGCAATAGGGCGTGTAGCGCTTCATCTCCGAGTCACCCGTTCCCCAGAAGGGCTTTGTTTCCGGGTTCAGCCAGATGAGCTTCTTGCATCGCTCGGAGATCATTTTGAGTATCCGCGTCTGCGGATCGTTATAGTTATTTCGTGCGTCACCGAGAATCAGCACGGTTGTCTTGTGGGTCACGGCGTCCATGTACTGCTCCTTGAAGTCGCGGAAGGACCGGTCGTAGTCTGTCCGGGCCAGAAGAATCGGAAGATCAGTCCCCGCCTGTATTCTTGCGACGGCTTCGTTAACGGGATAGGTATCGAAGACATGGGTGACTTCCGTGAGATTGGAGCAGAAAATGAAGCTTCGGATGTGGATGATTTCCTTGTTGAGTCCGTACAGGAAAAGAAGGAGAAACCGCACCAGCCTGGACACGGAGCGGCTGATGTCGCAGATGGCGACGACATTGGGCTTCTCTATCTTGATTTTTTTCCACTTGGGATCGAAGAGAAAGCCCTGGTACGCGATGTTGTCCCGGAGGGTCTGCTTGAAATCAAGCTGGCCCCGACGGGAGGGTTTTTTCCTGCGGGAATGAAGATCATTCAGCTGCTTGACCAGCCGCTGGATGATGTGTTGCATTTGCTGGTAGTAACGCTGCTCCAGGTTGGAGAGCTTCGTGTTTCTCAAATAGGTTTCCAGCATTTTATCGGCTTCCGAGCCGGAGAAAAGGCGGTATTGATCTTCCACATAGGCCCGGACATTGTCATAAACGTAATCACGGGCCTCTTCGAGTCTCGCGGCTGTCGCGGAGGAAGAGGGGCTTCCCGATAGAAAAAGCTCCCGGATGTCGCGGTCGAGTCCGTTGAGCCCCATGCGGTCCAGAATCCGCATGACGTAAAGGCTTTTCTGGGTGTAAAACTGAATGGCGTTGAGGTTCTCTGTGCGGGCCGCCTCTCTCATGGTGGTGATGAGCCCTGCCTGGTCCCCTTCGAGGAGCATCCGGGAAAGGGAAGACATTCCTTCCGCTGCTTCACGTCGGGGCATGTCCTGCTGATTTTCAGGGAAGAAATCGAATGAAAAAAACCGGTCGAAACAGTCTGAAAAAATCTCTTTTTCAGGAGCCGACTTGGCCAGGGCGGCCGCGAGGGAGTCCTTCAGCAGACGTCTTTCTTCATAACCCACGAGCCTGACGGCATGCGCCGCGTCGAGGCTTTCCGATACGGAAATCCGGACACCCGAGCCTCTCAGGGTGGAGATGAAATCTTCCAGGACGCGATCCATGCCCTCATCCTCCGGAAGCCCTGACGGCCTGGGTGGTCAGATGATGAAGATGCTCTTCCACGATCCGGATATCCTCCTCAAACTTGACAAAGATATGAAGCGTTTCCCTCACGAGATCCGGATGGAGGTTGTCCGCGTGCAGGATGAGGAGGACACGGGCCCAGTCAATCGTCTCGCTGATGGAAGGAACTTTCTTGATATCCAGTTTCCGGACCTCCTGAATGAAGGTGACCAGCTGAAGCGTCAGATTTTTCGAGATGTCGGGGACGCGGATGCGGATGATGTCCCTTTCCAGCGCGGGGTCGGGGAAGGGGATGTAGAGATGCAGGCAGCGCCTCTTGAGGGCCTCGCTCAGCTCCCGGGTGTTGTTGCTTGTGAGGACCACAAAGGGCTTTGTGACGGAGTGGATGGTGCCGATTTCCGGTATGGAGACCTGGTAGTCGGAAAGCACCTCCAGAAGAAAGGCCTCGAACTCGTCATCCGACTTGTCCACCTCGTCAATGAGAAGGACGGTACCGTCCTTCTGCTGAAGCGCTTTCAGAAGCGGGCGGGGTTCAAGAAAGTGCCAGGAAAAGAAAATATCGTCGTACTGATGGAGCTTGTCGATGGACTGGGAAAAGCTGTCTTCCTTGTTGACGAGGTGATCCAGCTTGTCCCTCAGCAACTGAGTATAAAGTAGCTGCTTGCCGTACTTCCACTCATAAAGAGCCTTTGATTCGTCCAGTCCTTCGTAGCACTGGAGCCGGATGAGCGGGAGATCGAGATAGGTCGCGATGGTCTTGGCGAGTTCCGTCTTGCCCACGCCCGCGGGGCCTTCCACCAGGATGGGCTTTCCGAGGTGGTAGGCCAGGAAGACGGTGGTCGCTGTCTGGCGGCTCGTGATGTAGCTCGCCTCCCGGAATCCATTCTGAATGGCCGGGATGGATGAAAATTTCTCATCATGCTTTGACGACATGTTTCAGTCCTTTCCGGAAAGGAGAGTCTCTCCGATCTTTTTTTGTTTGATGACGGCAATGTTGTTTGCCAGATTGATGATGCTTGTAATGTCTCGTGTCAGAACCTTCAGCTTTTGGTCTTCTTTTATCCCCGCTGCGGCAATGAGGCGGCTCAGGCGGGATTGAAAATCCCGGGCCAGCGGCCGAAAAGAGAGCAGGATGGGAAGAAATTCCGCTTTGTCCTTTCCGCTGTCGAGAATTCCAGCTGCCTCGTAGACAACGGCTCTCAAGGCGTGGAGCAGGGATTCGAGACCGCCCAGATCCGTTTTCAGTTCGTCTGAAGGCGCGGGTTCCATTTCTCTCATCGCCGAGATCACGATCTCCAGCTGAACCTTCATGGCGCCGATTGCAGGTCCCGCGAGCAAAACATCTTCCACATCACGGAAGGGCATAACCATCGACGGGTAGGCCGTTCCTCTGTCCCCGAGAACAGATGTCTCCGGGACTTCGCAATGATCAAGAAGGATGCCGCAGTGGGGAGACGGCCTCAGAATATTGAGTTTCAGCGATTCCGTGATGGAAAGCCCCGGCGCATCTCTCGGCACGAGAAAGGCCGTGAACTCTTTCTTCCCATCGGATCCGCCGGTCACGGCGATGACAATGAAAAGACCGGCTATGGGACCGTTCGTGAGGAAGGTTTTTTCTCCCTGCAGGACGGCACGACCGTTCCGGAATGACGCGAAAGCCTTCAAATGCCTGGGATGAGCGCCCACGCCGGGTTCGGAAACGGCGATGCACGCCGTCAAAGCGCCCCGGGCCAGCTCCGGCAGATATTGATTTTGTTGCCGCTCGTTGCCAAAACGGAGAATGAAAAAACGGGAGACCACCTGGTGAATCATCCAGGAGAGAGCGAGACCGAGGTTATGGCCGTTTTCCACAAGACTTTCGCCCGCCGCCGTGATCGAGAGATAGCCGCCGCCGAGACCTCCGAAGGCACGGGGAATGGCAATGCCCAGCCATTTTCCGTCGGCCATTTTCCGCCAGATGTCGCGGGGGAAATCATCCAGGCTGCTCAAATCCGGCCGGGGTGCGATTTCCTTCTTGGCGAACCGGGCGGCGGATTTTTGAAGGGCAATGAGTTTAGCGTTCAGCGATGCCATTCCATCATTTACCGCTGTTGAATTTTTTGAAGAAGCTGTGGAGGATACTCTTGAATGTATCGATCTCCCCGGATGAAAAACCTTTTTTCACCTCTTCGTTGACTCTCCGGATCACAGCCTTTGCCTTGCTTGCCTCTTCATTCCCCCTGGGCGTGATGTAGATGTGGGACAGGCGCCGGTCGCTTGGGTTTGAATTTCGGGTGACGAAACCGGATTTTTCCATCCGGTCGACGAGTCCCGTAATCGTGGAATTGTCCAGGCCCATGATCTGGCTCAGTTCTGTCATGATCCGGCCGTCTTGCTGTTTCAGAAGAAACAGGATGCCCGCTTGGGTGATGGTGACCTTTGTTCCCTCCGCGACGAGACAACCATTGAGATAGGTTCGGAGTTTCTGCTGCGCGGTAAAAACGAGATAAATCAATCTGTCATCTGTCTGCATCTCAGCGCTCTCTTTTGTTTGGTATGCACATATTTGGCATGCCAAATATGTTTTGTCAAGAAAATTCTTGAATAAAAATCTTGACTCCCCTCTGCCAATCATAATAGAAAAATAGCGGATTTATCGATTCCCGGCACGGCCTGCCCGAACCTTCTCATCGCGGAGAGGGAGAAGAGGAGGAAAAATTGATTCCCCGTTATTCAAGAGAAAAAATGGCTGCTCTCTGGAGCCCCGAAAAGAAGTTCCAGGTATGGCTCGATATTGAGATTCTGGCCTGTGAAGCCCTCGCGGCCAGAAGAGTGATTCCAAAGAAATCGATGAACAACATCAAACGGAAAGCCCGGTTTGATATAGCCCGGATAGAAGCCATTGAAAAAACCGTGAAACACGATGTAATCGCTTTTCTGACCTGCGTCGGTGAGCAGGTGGGGGAGGATTCCCGTTATATTCACATGGGGCTCACATCGTCGGACATCCTTGATACCTCTCTCGCTGTTCTGCTGAAGGAGGCATCGGATATTCTGATAGAAGATATCGATAAACTGCTGCTTGTTTTGAAGAAAAAAGCCATGCGGTACAAGCGCACCCTCATGATCGGGCGCTCTCACGGCATTCACGCGGAGCCGGTGACCTTCGGACTGAAGATGGCCCTATGGTATCAGGAGATGGAAAGAAACAGGGCCAGGATGCTTCGGGCGAAAGAGGTCATAAGTTACGGGAAAATATCGGGGGCCGTCGGGACCTTTGCTTTCATCGATCCCCGGGTTGAGGTCCACGTTTGCAAAAAGCTGGGACTGAGGCCCGCGCCCGCTTCGACACAGGTCATTCAGAGGGACAGACACGCCGAGTATTTTTCTCACCTCGCCGTGGTTGCCTCATCCATCGACAAGTTCGCCACGGAGATCCGTCATCTTCAGCGGACGGAAGTTAGAGAGGCGGAAGAATATTTTACTCCGGGACAGAAGGGATCGTCGGCCATGCCCCACAAACGGAATCCCGTTCTGTCGGAAAATCTCTCCGGCCTGGCCCGTCTCGTGAGATCATACGCCGTGGCGGCTCTGGAGGACGTGGCGCTGTGGCATGAACGGGACATCAGCCATTCATCCGTGGAGAGGGTCATCGCGCCGGACGCAACGATCCTTCTGGATTTCATGCTGGGCCGCTTCACGGGGCTGGTGGAAAATCTGATCGTGTATCCCGAAAGAATGCTGGCCAATTTGAACCTGACCCGCGGCCTGATTTTCTCCCAGCAGGTGCTCCTGAAGCTGATCGAAAAAGGAGTGTCAAGGGAAGAGGCCTATGCCATGGTTCAGAGAAACGCCATGAAGACGTGGGAAAAGGAGGGTGACTTCAAGGCCCTGCTGCTGAAGGACAGGGAGGTGCGGAAGCACCTGGGCGCCGCAGAGTTGGAAGACACCTTCCGCGTCGAGAATTTCCTGGGGCAGGTGGATTACATATATGACCGGGTTTTCAAGGGGCGATGACTCTGAATACGGGAGGCCTCTTGAGGAAAGTTTCACCGATGGTTGACTGGAGAAGAAGAATGAAAAGATCTCTCGGATTTGTGTTCCTGACTTTGGCGGTCCTCTCTTTTTCGGGGTGCGGCCGGAGCGCTATTGAGGGCTATATAGACATCGCGAAAGAAAAAGGCGGCATTTCGAAGGAATATCTCACGGTGCTCAATAAGTGGTCGAGAGATCAAATCATCTACTCGCAATTCGAGACAAAAGTGCGCATCGCGGTCACTTACAAGAGCAGGGAATTCCAGGACGCTTATGCCAGGGAGTATTCACGAATCTATCTCCTGACGCAGCTCGAAGAGAAAAAGAGGACGGACGCGCTGGCCGGACTCGCGGCGGACGCCCTGGAATTTTTCTTCTATGCCTATATCCCGGAAAAGACGCAGAACGATTTCGCAAAACAGGATTCCATCTGGACCATTTTTCTCATGGGCGACAGGGGAGAAAGGTTTTATCCCATAGAGGTTCGCCAGATTGAGAAAGTGACGCCCATGGTGGAAGCATTCTATCCTTACGGGAACCCCTATTACGGCAACTACTACACCCTCAGGTTTAAGCCCCTCGCGGCCGATGGCAAAGCCCCTTCCGGCATGAAACTCATTTTTACGAGTGTCCTCGGCCGGATCGAATATGAGTGGAAAAGCGAATAACTCGTTTCAGGCGGGCAATCCCCGAGTCGTTACCGGAATTCCGGGTGTCCGTATCTTGAGATGAGGGTGTCCCTGAGTCCATCCCGGTCGTCTCTATCCCGGTAATCCAGATTATAGTGGAGGCCGCGGCTTTCCTTCCTCATCATGGCGCAGCGGATGATGAGACTGGCCACGGTGGCGATGTTGCGGAGTTCCAGAAGATCGCGGGTGATCATGTAGTTCCAGTAGTATTCATGGATCTCCTCGCAGATGATGTCCATTCTCTTCTTCGCCCGTTCGAGGCGCTTGTCCGACCTCACGATTCCCACGTAGTTCCACATGCAGCGCCGGATTTCCTCCCAGTCGTTCGTGACCACGACGGATTCATCGCTCTCCCGCGCGCCCTTCGGGTCCCAGGACGGGATGTCCAGGGGCTCGTCTTTGCAGCCCGACAGCAGCTCCGACATTTTCAGAAACGAACGGTGGGCGAAAACGACCGCTTCAAGGAGCGAGTTGCTGGCAAGGCGGTTGGCGCCGTGAAGGCCCGAGCAGGAAACCTCCCCGCAGGCGAAAAGCCCCTCGATGTCCGTTTCGCCGTAAGGGCTCACGGCCACCCCGCCGCAGATGTAATGGGCCGCCGGGACAACCGGGATGGGCTCTCTGGCCATGTCGATTCCGAATTTGAGACATTCGTTGTATATATTGGGGAAACGTCGAATCGTAAAATCTCTGTCCCGGTGGGTCATATCGAGGAGCACGTACTCGTCGCCGGATTTTTTCAGTTCCGCGTCGATGGCCCGGGCCACGATGTCTCTTGGGGCGAGGTTTTTGAGGGGATGATATTTCTCCATGAAGGTGGCTCCGCTGCTCAGGCGAAGGACCGCCCCCTCACCCCGGACAGCCTCGCTGATGAGGAACGATCTCGCTTCAGGATGGTAAAGACAGGTGGGATGGAACTGGATAAACTCCATGTTCGCGATTTGAGCGCCGGCACGGTATGCCATCGCGATGCCGTCGCCGGTCGCGATATCCGGATTGGAGGTGATGAGATAAACCTTCCCGGCTCCGCCCGTGGCGAGGACGGTGAATTTCGCCTGAAACGTATGAATCTTTTTGTGGACGATGTCAAAGGCATACACCCCGAGACAACGGTCGGGTTTCATCTTTTTCCCCATGACGTGGGAATGCATGATGAGATCGATACCGATAAAGTTTTCAAAGATCCGTATGTTCTTTTTTGAGGCGGCTTTTTCAATGAGCGCCCTCTCGATCTCCTGGCCCGTCCGATCCCCGGCGTGAAGAACGCGCCGCCTGGAGTGCCCGCCCTCCCGGCCCAGATCGTAAAGAGCCCCTTCGCTGTTTTCAGCCTTCGTGAACGACACCCCCCAGTCGATCAGTTCCTGAATTCTCCTGGGGCCTTCCGTGACCACGAAACGGACGACGTCTTCTCTGCAGAGGCCCGCCCCGCACTCCAGGGTGTCGCTGATGTGGGATTCAAAGCTGTCATGAATGTCCGTCACGGCCGCAATTCCGCCCTGGGCGTAGTTGGTGCTCGATTCCATCTCTTCTTTTTTTGTGATAACGGCAACCGTTCCCAGGTCGGCGGCCTTGATGGCCAGCGAGAGCCCCGCGATTCCGCTTCCGATGATCAGAAAATCCGTTTTAATTTCCATGAGCTGTTTTTCTCCGTGCGCTGCAGCAGTACGAAATCTTATATATACTTTTCCCCCTTTTGTGAAAAGGAAAAACGTGCTAAGAAAAATCATGCTTGTACTCGCCATAGAAACTTCCTGCGATGAAACGGCGGCAAGTGTCGTTCGGGACGGCCGCCGTCTTTTATCCAGCGTCATCGCTTCTCAAATCGACGTTCACAGCCGATACGGCGGCGTCGTGCCCGAAATCGCGTCGCGGAAACACATGGAGGCCATTGTTCCGGTCATCCTTCAGGCCCTTGACGACGCCCATGTATCGCTGGATGACATCGAAGGCGTGGCCGTTACGAGAGGACCCGGTCTGGTCGGTTCTCTCCTCGTGGGGCTGCAGGCGGCGAAATCGCTGGCGTTTGCGAGGGAGCTTCCCTTTGTCGGTGTCAACCACCTTGAAGGACACGTGGCGTCGATATTTCTCCATGAACGGTACCCCGATTTTCCCTTCGTGGCGCTGGTCGTTTCGGGCGGACACACGAATATATACCTGGTCAGCGATTTTGGAAGCTTCAAAACACTCGGCCAGACGCGGGATGATGCCGCGGGAGAGGCATTCGACAAGGCGGCAAAGCTTCTGGACATCGGTTATCCGGGCGGCGTGGTGATCGATCGACTGGCAAAAAGCGGCGATGTGGGGAAAATTCCCTTTCCCCGTTCGATGAAAAACAGCCAGGATTTCAGTTTCAGCGGCTTGAAGACGTCTCTTTTGACCTACACAAAGAGAAGAAAGACACCCATTGAACAGAATGAGATACCGGACATTGTGGCGAGTTATCAGGAGGCCATTGTGGATGTTCTGGTGGGGAAGACATTGAAGGCGGCCGAAACATCCGGTACGTCCCGGGTGGTGGTCGTGGGCGGTGTCGCCGCAAACAGCAGGCTGCGAAGCCGCTTTCACGATGACGCCGCGAAAAAGGGGATCGAGGTCTTCATCCCGCCGATCAGCCTGTGCACGGATAACGCCGCCATGATTGCCGTTGTGGGGGATTATCGACTGAGCAGGGGAGAACGGGATGGATTTGACCTGAACGCGCTCTCCCGCTGGCCGCTCGATTTAAGACGGGAAGATGAGACGTTCGGAAGTTGAGAAGATGGGAAAAAGTCAAATATCCTTATGTCCTTCGAGCTTCGCATTGATTCGGGGACCCGATTTGTGAAGAACAAGCTGCGGGAGTTTTACGTTCAATTCATCAGCCTCAAGGGGGACCCGCGGAAGATCGCCATGGGCATGGCCATCGGTGTCTTTATCGGGGTGACGCCGACGATTCCCTTTCATACGATCATCATCATTTTCCTGACCATGCTCTTCAGGCAGAATCTCACGGCGGCCATGCTTGGCGCCTGGATCATGAACCCCATCACCATTCCCCTTTTCTATTTCGTGGAATACGAAATCGGAAAGCTTGTTTTGGGTTCGCAGCATCTGGAGATCGTTTTGCACGCTTACAGCGTGGACGAACTCATGGCGGCAGGATGGCATATTTTTTACCCGCTTCAGATAGGCGGGATCCTCCTGGCGCCTGTTTTTGCCCTTCCGGCTTATTTCATAACACACAAGTACGCTCTGGCTTTCAGGAAAAAAAATGGGAGAGACGGCGACACCGAAAGACCTTCTTAGGAAGCATGGCGTACGCCCTCGTAAGAGGCTCGGTCAGAACTTCCTCATGGATGTCAATGCGATCGACAAGATTATCAGGATCGCCGGAATAACGGGCGAAGATACGGTCGTCGAAATCGGCGCCGGTCTCGGGGTCATGACGGCGCGCATCGCCGGAAAGGCCGGACGGGTCATCGCCCTGGAGATAGATGGAAGCATGGTCGCCATTATGAGGGAAGAGCTGAAAGATTTCGAAAACGTGAACATCGTTGAAACGGATGTCCTGCGTTATGACTTTTCATCCCCTCTGCGGCAGGACGGATTGTCCGATCCTCCCGGCAGGATCAAGATCATCGGCAACATCCCTTACAATATTTCATCGCCGATACTGTTTCATCTACTGGATTACAGGTCCCATATCGATTCCATGGTCTTGATGCTTCAGAAGGAGGTCACAGAAAGGATCAGCGCCTCGCCGGGGACAAAGGCCTATGGGACCCTTTCGGTCATCCTTGCCATGTATTTTGAGATATCCAGAGAATTCACAGTTCCGGCAGGTTGTTTTTATCCTCCGCCCAGAGTCGATTCCGCTGTGATCCGGATGGCCGTTCGTGAAAACCCGTACGTTTCATTGAAGAGCGGGTCTTTTTTCCAGCAGGTGGTCAGGGCCGCCTTCGGACGGAGAAGAAAGACATTGATCAATAATCTCAGATATTCCCCGATTTTGACGCGCCTCCCGGGGGAGGACATAGCCGCGGTTCTCGACAGGCTGGGCATAGACGGCAGGAGGAGGGGGGAGACTCTCACCGTGGAGGAATTCGGCCGGCTGAGCAACGCGCTTTTTCTCAAATAAATCACTTGACAGGAAAGAACTCTTTTGATACGAAAAACGCCGACCGCCTGGATCCAGGAGTGGACTGGGACGGTGGGATAAAAAGTTGTAGCGGATAATGCGACTATTTTAAGCCTGCCGTTTCAGACGGTGGGCTTTTTTTATGGAGCGTGACCTGTGAAGATCATAGAATCAGTCAGGGAAATGCAGCAGTATTCGGAATCTCTCAGGAACAAGGGGAAGCGGATCGCCTTTGTCCCGACCATGGGCTTCCTTCACCAGGGACATCTGAGCCTTATGATCGAAGGGAGGAAACAAGGGGACTGCCTGGTGACCAGTATTTATGTGAACCCGACCCAGTTTGGACCGAAAGAGGACCTGGCAAAATATCCCCGGGATTTCGAGATGGACAGGAAGCTTTGCGAGGGTGTGGGGGTTGACGTGATCTTCTTCCCCCCGGACCGCGAAGTGTATCCTGAATATTACCAGACCTATGTGACCGTCGAAGAGGTTACGCAGAACCTTTGCGGTCTCTCGCGGCCCGGCCATTTTCGGGGCGTGGCGACGGTATGCGCGAAGCTTTTCAACATGGTGAAACCCCACGTTTCCATATTCGGCAAAAAAGATTTTCAGCAGCTTGTGGTGATCAAGCGGATGGTCGCCGATCTGAACATGGACCTGGAAATCGTGGGGATGACCACGGTGCGCGAAGCGGACGGCCTTGCCATGAGTTCGCGAAACACTTACCTGAAAGCCGAGGAAAGGGAGTCCGCGCTGAGCTTGAGCCGATCCTTGAAACTTGCGAAGAATCTTTATGACAGCGGCGAGCGGGATGCTGGAAGGATCATCGCTGAATCGAAAAAGCTCATAGAAGGTTTTCCACATACAACCATAGACTATGTTCAGATCTGCGACACGACAACCATGAAAGATGTGAAGCGCCTGGAAGGAGAATGCGTGATGGCGCTGGCCGTCCGGGTCGGGATCGCGAGACTGATTGATAATTACGTGTTCGGTGAACCGCTGGATATATAGAGGCTAAAGGCAAAGGGCAAAAGAATAGAGGCAGGGGGAATTCAAATGCAGCGTTTCATGCTCAAATCGAAAATTCACAGAGTTAAGGTGACCGATGCGAATCTCGATTATGAGGGGAGCATCACGATTGACGAGAACCTCATAAAAGCCGCGGAAATCATTCCTTATGAAAAGGTGGATATCTATAACGTTTCGAACGGTGAGCGGTTTTCGACCTATGTGATCCGGGGAAAGAGAAACTCCGGTGTCATTTGCCTCAACGGCGCAGCAGCGAGGAAGGCTTCGAAAGGGGATATCATCATCATCGCCAGTTATGTCTCTGTTGATGATAGAGATGCGGGCAAGTGGGTGCCGAAATGTGTTTATGTGGATGATAGAAACAGGCAGAAGCCGACGAAAGGCACAAGGCTAAAGACAAAGGGCTAAAGGCAAGGGAAAATAAGCCGGAAAACGGTCATGAATGGGAAAGGGCGGGGCGCAGCGCGCATCCCGCCCTTTTTATTTGAAATAATTATTGAAAATGAGTCTTTTTTTTGCTAAAGCTACAGGCACTTTTCGCTTGATGGATTGCTTCAAAATCAGGTCAGGATGCGGAGAAAGATCAAAAACATATTTTTGACCGGTCTGGCTGTCGTTGTGCCCATCGGCGTGACGATCTATATTCTCTTCTTTCTGATTGCCATGATGGACGGTTTTCTCGCCATCATTCCAGCGGCGATTCACCCTGATAAACTGCTCGGATTCCGAGTGCCGGGACTGGGTGTCATTTTTACGTTTATACTGATCTTTCTTGTCGGATTGATCACCAAAAGCTGGATCGGCAACAAAATCGTGAGGTTAGGGGAAAGACTTTTCAGCAGGATCCCTGTTGTCCGGAGTATTTATCAGGGAACGAAGCAGCTGGTGGACGCACTGTTCACTGCAAAAGCGGGAAGTTTCAAAAAGGTTGTATTATTCGAGTACCCGCGGAAGGGTGTTTACACGGTTGGTTTTGTCACGGGGCAGGTGAGAGGTGAGCTTCAGGAGAAAACGGAAGAAAAATATTTGAATGTTTTTGTGCCCACGACACCGAACCCCACGTCGGGTTATTACCTTATGGTTTCGGAGCAGGATGTCATCAACACGGAAATGACCGTTGAGGAAGCTTTCAAGCTGGTTATATCCGGGGGGCTGGTTCATCCGGGGGATAAAGCAAAAACGTGAAGCGATAAAAGTCGTCATGGGGATGAGATCGGATTTCCCCCGGCGGATGGTTCTTTCAAGAAAAAATGAGTGCCGCAAAAAACAAGGAGAAGGAGAGCAAAAATGCTGATTACGTCTGAGTCGATTAAAGTGGGACATCCCGATACGGTTGCCGATTTCATCGCGGCGAATATCATCGCGGCCATCATCGAGGAGGAAAAGAAGAATGGGATGACGGTTGACACCATGCCCCACTGCGGTCTTGAGTGCTTTGTAGGCAAGGGTTTCTGTGTTGTCGGCGGGGAGATATCCACGCGGGTGTGGGTGGATGTGGAAAAGATCGTGCGTCAAACGGTTCTGGACCTCGGATACAATGATTACGCCGTGGGCCTTGACGGGGCGTCCATGGGGATTCTGAATGCCATTATCCCACAGTCTCCGGACATTAACATAGGGACACGAGCCGATCTTGGGAAGCACAAAGAGATCGGAGCGGGCGATCAGGGCATCATGTATGGATACGCCTGTGATGAGACGCCGGAACTGCTTCCGCTTCCCTTTGTTCTCGTGAATAAGATGATGAGGGCCTTTGAGTATTGCGGGATACCCTACATCGCGCCCGATGGGAAGGGCCAGGTTTCCGTGGATTATGATGAAAAGAACAACCCCCTCAGGGTGGCGAAGGTCCTCATGTCCAATGCCGTGGATTACCGCTATGCTCCAAAAGGAGGCCACAAGGCCATCGAGAAGGAGGCGAAACGGATTGCCTTTCAGAGTCTGGGCAAATGGGTGGACAAGAAAACGGAGTTTCTTTTCAACCCCACCGGCGAATGGCGGGCCGTCTATTCCTGCAGTTCGGCCGATTCCGGTGTGACCGGCCGTAAGCTGGTGGTGCAATTCTATGGCGGCTATCCCGGAGCGCAGGTCGGAGGGGGTTCTGTTGTCAACAAATCACCCGAAAAGGTAGATTGCGGGGCCGCCTTTGGCGCCCGCTACGCCGCTAAGAACATCGTGGCCGCCAGGATGGCCAGAAGGTGTTCCATTCAGTTGTCTTACGCCATCGGTGTCGCGAAACCCATGTCCATTTACGTCAATACCTTCGGCACGGGTGTGATGCCCGACGGGAAGCTGGCGAAGCTCATCGAGAAGGTTTTCGATCTAACCCCACGGGGGATGATCGAGCGCTTCAATCTCCTCAGCGGCGATATCTATCGGAGAATTCCCAGGACGCTCTTCATGGACAAGTACCCCTGGGAGAAGACGGATATGGTGAAAGCGTTGAAACAGGCCGCGGGACGATAGGCCGGTCCGTCCGGATACAAAGGCGAAACATTCAAGGGAGGCACCTGCCTCCCTTTACAGTCATGGTGGGGAGTAAAGATGGATTACGACATCAAAGATATCCGCCTTGCCGAGGAAGGAAGGTTGAGTGTCGAATGGGCCAATAAAAGCATGCCTGTTCTGAATATCATAAAGGCAAGATTCGCGAAAGAAAAGCCCCTGAAGGGTGTGAGGTTGGGCATCTGTCTCCACGTGACCACGGAGACGGCAAGCCTCGTGGAGACGCTCAAAGCCGGCGGGGCAGACCTCGACGTGTGCGCCTCCAATCCCCTCAGCACGCAGGACTACGTGGCTGCCTATCTCGTGAAAGACCTGGGGATCCCGGTTTATGCCATTAAGGGAGAGGACACAGATACCTATTACCGGCATATTCATGCCGTCCTGGACAGAAAACCCATGATGACGATGGATGACGGCGCGGACCTCGTGTCCACGATCCACGCGAAGCGCCAGGACCTGATCGGGGAGATCATCGGCGGGACGGAGGAAACAACAACAGGCGTGATCCGGCTCAAGGCCATGGCGGAAAAGGGCATCTTGAGGTTTCCCCTGATCGCGGTGAATGATGCCCTGACCAAGCACCTGTTCGATAATCGTTACGGGACGGGGCAGAGCACCCTGGATGGTATCATCCGGGCGACCAACCGGCTTGTAGCGGGCGCTGTTTTCGTGGTTTGCGGTTACGGATGGTGTTCCAAGGGCCTCGCCATGCGGGCGGAAGGCATGGGCGCGAACGTTGTAGTCACCGAGGTGGATCCCCTCCGGGCTCTGGAAGCGGTCATGGATGGTCACAGGGTGATGCCGATAGGGGAAGCGGCTGAGATCGGCGATTTTTTCTGTACCCTCACCGGCGATATCAACGTGATTCGCAAGGAACATTTTATGAAAATGAAGGACGGGGCCATCGTATCCAATTCCGGCCATTTCAACGTCGAGCTGGATATTCCGGGTCTCGGGGAGATTTCCGTCGGGAAGAGGAGACTCAGAACCCACATCGATGAATACACACTGGTCGACGGAAGGAAAATCTATATCCTGGCAGAGGGAAGACTGGTCAACCTGGCGGCCGCTGAAGGACATCCGTCGAGTGTCATGGACATGAGTTTCGCGAATCAGGCCCTTGCCGCGGAATACCTGGTGAAAAACGGAAAAAGCCTTAAAAATATTGTCTACAGCGTTCCAGAGGACCTTGACAGGGAAATTGCCCGCCTGAAGCTAGAGAGCATGGGCATCAGGATAGACACCCTGACGGAAGAGCAGAAACATTATCTCACGTCCTGGGAGATGGGGACTTAAAAAAGGCTAAAGGCGCAGGGCTAAAGGCTAAAGGGAGAGACATCTTAAATTCTGATTTTTTCCCGTTAGCCCTTTGCCTTTTGCCGTTAGCCTTGGTTTTTACGTCCTCACCCTTGAAAACATGACAGCCGCGGCAATGGCGAAGAGGATATTCGCCGTCCACGCAGCCAGAAGCGGGGGAAGGGTCAGTGAGCGGCCCAGGGTGAGCGTGAAGGCATAGACAATCCAATAGGAAAACCCGATCACAATTCCAACCCCGATACTGGCGGCGACCCCGCCGCTCCTTTCAGATCTCAGGGAAAAAGAAATTCCGATCACGGCCAGGATGAGGCTTACAATGGAAAAGGCGATCTTCCCGTACATGTCCACCAGGTATCTTGAAGCGTCGTGACCTTCAGAAACGAGTTTCCGGATATAGTTCCTCAATTCCACATAACCCATCTCATCCGTGTCCTTCTGAACAATCTTGAAGTCCGATGGCTTTTCAGGGAGATCAATAATTTTTGAGGGGACCCTTTCCATGACGGGAAACGCTCCCGGGGGAAGCTTCGTTGTCAGAACATCATGAAAGTGCCAGCTGCCGTCTTTCCAGGTCGCCTCTCTCGCATCAACCCTCATTGACAGATTGAAGTTCGGGTCAAAAAAATAAATGGTGATTCCCTTCAGGGTGTTCGTGTCCGATTCAAAAAGACCAAAATTGTAAACCGCGTTGCGTGACCGGTACCAGAGTTGATTCTGTTTGAAGAAACCCAGTTTCTGCTGTTTTTTCACTTCCACGAATTCAATATATTTTGCCTTTTGGTTGGCATAAGGCGTGATGAATTCGTTGAAAAGAAAAGAGAGGATACAGACGATACCCGCAAGGATAAAAACGGGGAGGGAAATCCTGTAAAGGCTCAAACCATTCGATTTCATGGCGACAATTTCATGATGCCGGGACAGCGTTCCGAACGTCAGGAGCGTTGACAGAAGGACGGCCACGGGCAGGGTGTGTGAGATGATCTGCGGAATGCCGAAGGCAAAATGCGCGACGATCTGGTAAAAGGTCGCGTGGTTGCTCAAGAACATCCGGATTCTGCCGAAAAAGTCAACGATGAGGTAAAGAAGGGCAAAGGATATCATCATGAGAAAGAAGACCTTGATGAATTCCCGCGATATGTACCTGTCCAGTATCGTCATGAACGTTTCCTCCGCCACTTGTCCGCAATTCTTTCTACCCACACAAGGGGGAGAATGTCCGGAAAGGGTTTTTCATTTGCGGCCATAAGGAACAGATAAGTACCCAGAGAACCCACAAGGATATTGGGAGCCCAGACCGCCAGGACAGGGGGAAGTTTTCCTGTTTCGCCGAGGGCTTCCCCGGCAAGCTGAAGGGTGTAGTAAATGGTGACGACGAAAAGTCCGATGGCGAATCCCCGGGATTTACCTGATCTTCTGGACACGATGCCGAGGGGGATACCGATGATTGCGAAGACAAGACAGGAGAGAGGAATGGAGAATTTCTTGTTCAGTTCAATGATCATGTCGCGGCGGGCTGCTTCATCGATGCCCCCTTTCCTGATAGTCTCGAGCAGTTCCCGGATGGTCATATCCACGCTTCCCTTGGAGGTCGATTTCGCCGATTCCGACAGGGCGGTACCCATGTCAAGAAGAACATCGTAAGAACCAAAATCCGTTTTCTTGTATGTCTTCAGGCCGGACTCTACCGAGTGGATGCTCCCGCGTTCGAGCCTTAAAATCACCTTCATTGACTTTAGATCGGATCGGAGGTAGCCCCTGGGGGCGATGATGGTCGTGGGTTCCTTGACGAGGCGCGTATCGTTGACCATGACTCCCTCCATGAAATCTCCTTCCAGAGGGATCCTGTCTGCATAGATGACCAGACCCTTGAAATCATCATTGAAAACCTTTTCCTTGATGCCGATGCTGGCCTTCTGCTTTACGATGTCAAAGAGGAGATTCTTCATGGCGAAGTTGCTGAAGGGCGCCAGAAGGCCGATGGTCAGCGAGAAGACAAAAGCCAGAACGGACATAAAAGCGATGGGGACGAAAAGTTGATAGAGACTGACGCCGGAAGACTTCATGACCGTTATCTCGTTGTCGCCGGAGAGTCTGCCGAGACCGATCAATATGGCAATCAAAAGCGAGATGGGGATTGTGAAGATCAGGAAAGCGTGCATGGTGAACAGAATCATTTTCAGGATCGAAATGAAAAGAACACCCTTGTTCACCATGAGGTCCATGATCTGAAGAATTTTCCCGATGATGAGGACAAAGGTGAAGACCAGAAGGGTCATGAAGAAAGGGAAAGAAATTTCCCGCAGGATATATCTGTTGATAATCGTATTCATGGAACCTTTCATCCGTTGCTGCGGTCTTTCATAACACAGTCCGGCATGTGTGTAAATGAACTAATGATTGAAGTCGGTTCTCAATTCTGTTAAAGAATACAGGTGGATTCAAGAGACCCTTGCGAAGGACGAGCGACCTATGATTGATCTTCATACCCATTCGATTTTCAGTGATGGAGAGCTGATTCCTGCCGAACTGGCCAGGAGGGCCGCGGCCGCGGGCTGCAGGGCCATTGCCATCACCGACCACGGAGACGAGTCGAACATCGATTTTATTATTCCCAGGATTGTTCAGGCTTGCGGGAAGCTGTCGAAGGGTTTTTCGATGGACGTGATTCCCGGCATAGAGCTTACCCACATCCCACCGGAGTATATTCATGAACTGGCTGTCGAGAGCAGGCGTCTGGGGGCAAAAATCATCGTTGTTCACGGGGAAACGATTGTGGAGCCCGTGGCTCCGGGAACGAACAGGGCCGCCTTGGATGCTCCCGTGGACATCCTGGCACACCCGGGTCTGATCACGGAGCCGGAAGCGAAATTGGCAGCTAAGAAAGGCATCTTTCTTGAAATCACCGCGAGAAAGGGGCACAGCCTCACGAACGGTCATGTGCTCAGGGTTGCCCGTATGTTTAACACGGGATTGATATTGAATACGGACAGCCACGCTCCCGGGGATCTGGTGAACTTGGAAACAGCATGGAAGATCGCGTCGGGAGCCGGCATGACGGGAAGCGAGATCAAAGCCATGTTCAGAAACTCCAGGGCCCTTCTGAGAAAGGCAAAAGCGGGGAAACGGAGAGCATGATTCAGTGAAAGCTGTTTTTATTTCGGATGTGCACCTGAGAAGCGAGAAAGATGTCAGATATCAGCGTGTGATAGGCTTTCTTGACCGCCTCAGGGGCGAAGTCGATGATTTGTTTATTGCGGGAGATTTTTTTGACTTCTGGTTCTGCAGAAACGGAGATGTCTATCCTCCCTTTCAAAAGGTCGTCGGTAAGCTTTTCGAACTCAGAGAAAGCGGTACCAGGCTTCACATTTTCGAGGGAAACCACGATTTTTCAATGGGTCCCTGGTTTTTTGAAAAAAACGGTGTGGATGTTTTCCCGGGCTGGGCGGAGTTCACCCTGGATGGCGAGAGGATCCTGATCTCTCATGGAGATACTGTGGATATCTCAAATGTCCGATACATGATGCTGCGAAAGATTCTCCGATCCACGGCTTTCTGCCGGGTCGAATCGATGATACCAACAAAAGTCATATGGAAGATAGCTGCCTTAAGCTCAAGCGTCAGCAAAGGCCTGACCCTTGAATCGAAAGAAAAACTTGTGGAGAAGATGCGGGAATTCTCGCTGAAAAAATTCGATGAGGGTTTTGATGCGGTCATCCTCGGGCATTGTCACATACCTGTCCTGAGGCAAGTTGAAATAAGTGGCCGCACGAAAACATTCGCCGCTCTCGGAGACTGGATCGAGCATTACTCCTATCTTTCATTTGAAAGGGGCAGGTTCACCCTTTCTTTTTACCGGCCCTGAAAACCTTCCAATATCGTTGAATGACATCGAACAGGGCGGCGTTGTTCCCGGGCTGAATCGGGCCGCTCCAAAAAAATTGGACACATAAATTCGAATGTGTTAGATACCCCTGTAATTTCCTGGAGAGCGCTGATGAATTTCGGGGGCATCGAAGCCGAATACGCGACGTTTGAGGAGGCCGCCTTTGCGGTGGTTCCGGTTCCCTATGACCTGACGACGACGTATCAGGGCGGTTCGCGAAGCGGGCCGAATGCGATCCTGGACGCCTCGTGTCATATGGAGCTTTATGATGAGGAGCTGGAACGCGAGACCTTTCAGGCGGGCATATATACCCTCCCCGCTTTGGAGGTCGAGGCTGGCGGTCCCGAAAAGATGACGGCAGCTGTTTACAAAGTCATCGCCGGTCTTCTGACGGCAGGCAAAATTCCGGTTATTCTGGGCGGGGAGCACAGCATTTCAATCGGTGCTGTCAGGGCTATGAAGGAAAAGTATCCCGGAATTTCAGTCCTTCACCTGGATGCCCACGCGGACATGCGGGATTCCTATCAGGGAACTCCCTACAGCCATGCCTGTGCCGGACGCAGAATGTCCGAACTCTGTCCTCTTGTGCAGGTCGGGATCAGGAGCATGAGCGCGGAGGAGGCCGCATTTCTCAAAACGGGATCCGTCAAAACCTATTCCGCTGATTTCATAAGCAGGAATGATGCATGGGAAAAAAAGATCAGAGCGGCACTTACGGGGGATGTTTATATAAGCCTTGATCTGGATGTTCTGGATCCATCCGTGATGCCGGCGACGGGCACCCCTGAACCGGGAGGTCTTCAGTGGAGGGAACTCTTGGGCATCCTCAGGGAGGTTGCAGGCAGGTGCCGTGTCAGGGGGTTGGATGTCGTGGAACTGGCGCCCATTCCTGGAATGGTGGCCCCTGATTTCCTGGCCGCGAAGCTCATCTATAAAATGATGGGATATATCATGGAAAAAGAAGCGGTCATGTCCAGGAATCTCCCCAGATAGGGATGCAGCCACAACAGCTATAAAGGAGAAAAACGTTGAAAGATTTTGTGCCCAAAAAGATATTTTTCACGAAAGGTGTCGGCACCCACAAGGATGAGCTCCATTCCTTTGAGAGGGCCTTGCGGGATGCCGGAATCGAAAAATGCAACCTCGTTCAGGTCTCAAGCATCTTCCCTCCGGGGTGCAAGATGATCTCGAAAACTCAGGGACTGAAGGAATTGGTTCCCGGTGCGATCACCTACTGTGTCATGAGCCGTGCATGCAGCAACGAACCCAAGAGACTTCTGGCCGCCTCCGTCGGATGCGCGATCCCCGCCGACAAGTCGGCCTACGGCTATATCAGCGAACACCACGCCTTCGGCCAGACGGAAAAGCAGGCCGGTGATTATGCCGAAGATCTGGCTGCGGCCATGCTTGCCTCCACCCTCGGAATCGATTTTAACGTCGATGAAAGCTGGGACGAGAAAAAAGAGATATTCAAGATCAGCGGCAAGATCGTCAGAACGCGAAACGTCACCCAGTCCACCATTGTGCGAAACGGCGGTTACACGACCGTCATAGCCCTGGCGGTTTTTGTGTTTTGAAGAAAGAAATCTCCTGAAGGCGAGAAGATCCGGAAAATCCTTGCTTAACCGCGTTTTCCTGTAAGAGCTGTTCACACTCTTTGTTTTTTTATAAACGGAACCAACCCTGATGCCCATGTTCATGGATGAACGTGTGGGAACGCACTTATACGTCATACCTCCCGTTCTCGGATTTATTGTATTCATTGTTCTCGCCCTGCTTTCTCTCTTCAAGGGCCGGAAGACCCTCACCAGCGTTCTGTTTGCCGGTTTTTGTATTTCAGGGGCCCTTATCAATATGGATATGGCCCTTGTTTCTATGATCAAAAACAAGGCATTGGCTATCCGCATTGACCGACTCATTTATCTTTTTTTTGTCTTCAGTATCCCCATATACATCGGCTTCGTTCATGTCTTTCTGGGCCTGCACCGCCGGTGGATTGTTTATTCCGCCTGCCTGATGAGCGTCTTCTTCATGCTCTTTACACAGTCGGACCTGTTTATTGGTGGTTTTTACGAGTATGCCTTCGGGACGATAGCCGCCGCCGGCCCCGTCTATCATATTTTTTGCGTCTCCGGCGGATTTGCTGTTCTTTACTGCCTGATGACTCTCTATGGGGCCCTGAGAAGAGCGGAGAATAATCTGCGGAGAAACAGGATAAAATATATCCTCCTGGGAATGGGCTTAAGCACCTTTCTGCTTTTAATGAATTATCTGCCCATGAACGGCTACGCGATTTACCCGATGGGAAATTTCGGGTTCATCCCCGCGATCGTCCTTGCCTTCGGTATCCTCAAGTATGACCTGTTCGATATGGATGCCATGATCAGAAAGGGGACGACATACTTCTTTCTGACCGGCTCACTCACCCTCCTGTACGTTCTGCTTTTTTATGCCTTTAATCTTTTCTATCTCGGGCCCATCAAGGGGGATCATTTGATCTTTCCATTGCTTCTCGCAATCCTGATGGTCTTTCTCTATGACCCGGTCAAAGCGCTTATTCGAGATTTTGTCGACAGCCATTTTTTCAAAGGCAAATATGATTATCAGAAAACGCTGAAGGAGATAAGTGGTAGCCTGACGTCGTTCCTTAAATATGAGGAGATCAGCGCCTTCCTTCTGCCCTCCATATCGGAAGCGCTGCAGGTCAGCGAGGTCGGCCTTCTCATCCGTCAAGGGGAGGAGAACGTATTTCATTCTTACAGGATTGATGGTCAGGCGGAAAGGGTGATGGACAAGAGCCATCCTCTTGTTCCTGTTTTTGAGCAAATCAGAAGTCCCTTGAACAGATCATCAAACCGGATCCTTCAGCTCAAAAAATCAGAACAGAAAGACATTCTGAGTGTTTTTGATCGTTGCCATGCCGTGATCATGTTCCCTGTGATATCGAGAGAGACATTGAGAGGGATTATCACTCTTGGAGAGAAGATATCAGGCGAATTGCTTGTTTACGAGGACATGGAGCTTCTCAGCACCATTGCAAACCAATGTGCCATCGCCATTGAGAACGCCGGAATCTATTCGGAGATTGAGCGATTAAATCGGGATCTCGAAAGAAGGGTCCTGGAAAGAACAGCGGAGCTCGCGCAGGTCCTTAAGGAAAAGGAGCAGACGCAAAATCAGCTTATCCGATCGGAGAGCCTGGCGGCTGTCGGACAGCTCGTGGCCGGGGCAGCGCATGAAATTAACAATCCCATTGCCAGCGCGTCCAGTCTTGTTCAAACGAGCATGGAAACGTTGAAGAAGACAAGGGAGGCAAGCGAGGCAACAGGTGAGATAGGGGAAGTGCTGGATGATCTGGAGTTCACACTGACCGAATTGAAGAGAGTCAGTGATATTGTGAGAAGTCTGCTCGGTCTTTCACGCCAGACACAGACCTATGTGGAGTCCGTAAATATCAATGGCGTTATCGAGGATTCTTTGAGAATACTGCAAAATCAATACAAATATCATGCGGTGACCATTCAAAGGGATTTTCAGGAAGATCTTCCGGATGTAAAAGGTAATTTTGCTCATCTGGGGCAATGTTTGATGAATATCATCAAGAACGCTATAGAGGCCCTGCCGGAAAAAGAAGGGATCGTAACACTCACGACAAGAAAGAGCGACAGGAAGGATTGGGTCATATTTGAGTGCCGGGACGACGGAGCAGGGATATCGCAGGAATATTTAAAAGATATTTTCAAACCTTTTTTTACCACGAAGGAGGCGGGGAAAGGCACAGGTCTCGGACTCTATATTTCTCATGAAATTATTAAAAAGCATGGCGGTCATATTGACGTTGTCAGCGAGTTGAATCAGGGCTCAACATTCAAAGTTGAACTGCCTTTGAGTACGAAAGCGTTCTAATTGTGAATGAAGTGACAATATAAAAATAAGCAACCGCGCATTCAAGCCGAAGTGCTTGAACCCGCCTCGCATTCATTCTGAAATGTTCCAGCATTGTATTTTCATCTTTCGAATGTCATAGAATTAAATGAATGATGTTGAATTAACCCGTATAACATATAATCCGATTAATCCGATGGAGTAGACATGAGCGGTCTGCTGATCGTAGATGATGAAGAGGGCGTGAGGAGATCGCTGAAAAAAGCGCTTGCGGCGGAAGGCTATGTGATTTTTCTGGCGGAGTGCGGTGAAGAAGCCCTGGACGTTGTGCGAGCGAGCAATCACAACATTGAAATTGTCATCGCGGATTTCAAAATGCCCGGTATGGACGGGCTTGAAACGCTAATTGCCATTGAAAAAATTAATCCGGAGATTACAAGAATTATCCTGACCGGATATGCTTCAATGGAAAGAGCCATCGATTCTGTCAATGCGGGAATCGACGGATTCCTGACAAAGCCCTTCGTGAATCTTGAGTTGAGAGCCAAGGTGAGAGAATATAATATACGAAAGAGGCTGAAACAATTTGTCTCTGAGAAGATTATCACGGAGATTGTAAAGAAGGGAAAAACAATCGCGCCTACACACCAGAAAGCAAGCATCGTTTTCATCGATATCAGGGGCTTCTCGCGATTTTCTGAAAAGATGAGCCCGCAGGAAGTCTCTCACCTTCTAAGTTCCAATTATTTTTATCCCCTGGATAATATTATCCACGAGTATAACGGAACGCTTGACAAGCACATCGGCGACGGAATCATGGGTATCTATGGGGCGCCTGTCGCATGTGAAAACGATGCGGCGAAAGCGGTGCTGAGTGCCCTTCGGATGAGAGAAGAGATGATCAGAATAAATCAGAGCGTGGTCGAAGCGCACAAACACATATCCATAGGCATAGGGATCAGCACGGGTGAGGTCATGGCCGGGATATTCGGGTCCAACCGGAAGAAGGAATATACGGTTTACGGCCAGACAGTGAACCTGGCGGCAAGACTTGAACGCCTTGCCCGTCCGGATGAGATTTTGATCTGCCATCAGACGTTTCAGGAGGTTGAGGGTCTGGTGAGAGCCGAGCAGATAGGACGGTTGAATATCAGGGGTATTGACAGGGAGATGAATATCTACAGCGTGATTGGAAGATATTAGCAGGCTGTTGAAAAACGCCCATCTGCGGCGTTGCGCTACGCCCCTCGTCATTCAACGTACTTCT
>CAYXFF010000012.1:0-20235 GCA_964464185.1 uncultured Syntrophaceae bacterium
GGGAACATCAAGAGCTGCGTCGCGCCCTACGATCTGGTAAAGACCATGAGAGCGTCCATTCTGGTTCTCGGTCCTCTGGTGGCGCGGATGGGACGGGCCCGGGTATCGCTTCCCGGGGGATGCGCCATAGGCGCGCGGCCGGTTAATCTGCACGTCAAGGCCCTTCAGGATCTTGGGGCGGAAATCGAACTCAAGGACGGATACCTTGAGGCAAAGGCTTCGAGGCTTAAAGGCGCAACCATCTATTTCGACCTATCGACCGTGACCGGTACGGAAAATATTATGATGGCGGCGGTTCTGGCCAGGGGGACAACCGTGCTTGAGAACGCCGCCCGGGAACCGGAAGTCGTGAATCTGGCCGATGTCTTAAATGGAATGGGAGCGAAGATCAGCGGGGCGGGCACAGACGTGATAACCATCGAAGGCGTGGACAGCCTTCATCCGGTGGAAGCCTCAGTGATTCCGGACCGGATAGAAGCGGGGACGTTTATGATCGCCGCCGGTATGACGGGCGGTGATGTGAAGATTCTGAGCTGCAATCCGGGACATCTTGATGCCCTGACAGCCAAACTCAGGGAGACCGGCATGGAGATATCTCTTATCGAAGGGGGGATTCGGGCGGCAGGTTCAGAAAGGATTGGAAGTGTTGATGTGAAGACACTTCCTTACCCCGGTTTCGCGACAGATCTTCAGGCCCAGATGATGACTCTCTTGGCTCTTGGAAATGGTCTCAGTGTCATCACGGAAACGGTTTTTGAAAATCGGTTCATGCACGTGGGCGAGCTCATCCGGATGGGTGCCGATATCGTTCTTCAGGGCAACAGCGCCATTGTAAAGGGCGTGAAGAAGCTTCGGGGTGCGCCGGTCATGGCAACGGATCTGAGAGCATCCGCATCGCTGATCATAGCGGGTCTTGCAGCCAAAGGGAAAACGGAGCTTTCCAGAGTTTATCATATCGACAGGGGATATCAGCAAATTGAGAAGAAGCTGTCGGCCCTCGGAGCGGACATAACAAGAGTCAAGGCGTAAATTTGGACGTTATGAAATTGAGAAGATCAGGATGAAGATTGTTCAGACGAAAGACGCGGGCTTTAACGCGGAGTTCAGGCGGATCAAGGATCGCGGGAAGGTCATGGATAAAGGCCTGGAAGGGGTTGTCCGGCAGATTCTTGACGACGTTGCTCTGCGGGGAGATGAAGCTCTTTTGGAGTACACCAGAAAGTTCGACGGTGTTTCTCTCACAAGGGATACCCTGGAGGTTGCCCGGGCAGAGATGGAAGAGGCTCTTGAGAGCCTCAACACGAAAGACTTGGACATACTGAAAACCGCGGCTCTGCGTATAGAAGATTTTCATCGAAGGCAGATGACGCAGACCTGGCTCTATTCTGATGAGAAAGGAATTGAACTGGGCCAGTTGGTCCTTCCCCTGGAGCGGGTGGGCATTTATGCGCCCGGCGGACTGGCCTGCTATCCCTCAACGGTTCTCATGGCCTCCATTCCCGCAAAGGTTGCCGGTGTTCGTGAGATCTTCCTTGTGACACCCGTGAAAGACGGCAAGGTGAATCCCTTGATCCTTGCCGCCGCCATGCTGGGCGGTGTTCAGAGGATCTTCAAAATAGGAGGGGCCCAGGCGATAGCGGCCCTTGCATACGGCACATCGTCTGTTCCGCCCGTGGATAAAATCGTCGGCCCAGGAAATGCCTATGTGGCCGCGGCCAAGAGGATGGTTTACGGCGTCGTGGGAATCGACATGATCGCAGGCCCCAGCGAAGTGGTGATTATCTCCGACGGCAAGATCAATCCTTCCTGGGTGGCCGCGGATCTTTTGGCTCAGGCGGAACATGACGAGATGGCCAGCGCCATTCTCCTGACGCCGGTGAAATCTTTTGCTTTAGACGTTTCCTCCGAGGTGAAAATTCAATTAGAGAGCCTTGCCAGGAAAGCCATCGCCCGCCGGTCCATCGAAGATTATGGTGTGATCGTCCTGACGGAAGATATGGATGAAGCCTTCGAGCTTGCAAACCGGTACGCTCCCGAGCACCTGGAACTCATCGTTGATAAACCGAAGAATTTTCTCGGCCGGATAAGAAATGCGGGGGCTGTCTTCCTGGGGCCATTGACACCGGAGGTATTGGGAGATTACCTCGCAGGGCCCAATCATATTCTTCCCACGGGGGGCACGGCAAGGTTTTCATCGCCGCTGGGGTTCTACGATTTTATCAAGAGGACCAGCGTGATTTCTTTTACCGCCGCGTCCCTGGGAAAGTATGGGCCGATGGCCGCGAGGTTTGCTCAGATGGAGGGTCTTGAAGCTCACAGAGAATCCATCACGGTGCGGCTCAAACCAAAAAAACCTTGACAAAATATTCAGCTTGATTAAGATTCGCACTCCGGTCGTGGAAAGCGTGATTCAAAATATAGGATACAAAACATGATCGGTGATTTTTCAGGGCGGGCGTAATTCAGCGGTAGAATGTCAGCTTCCCAAGCTGAACGTCGTGGGTTCAATTCCCATCGCCCGCTCCAATTTATTTTTCTCCTCCATGCCCTGTTTTTTTCCTTGCAATAACCATTGAAGGGTGTTAGTTTTCCTCCAATTCATTCGGATTTTTCGATGAGTGGGCCTGTTTGCCCACTTTTTTATTTTGTGACATCATGAATCAAGCGACCCATACATATAAAGAAAAGATAGAGCAGCTGATCCTGCCCGTGATTGAGGCGGATAAAATGGAACTCGTCGATGTAGAATGCCTGAAAATGAAATCACGCTGGCTGGTGCGGATTTACGTGGATAAGGAAGGAGGCGTAACCCTGGATGACTGCTCGAATGTAAGTCACCAGATTGGGGACATCCTGGATGTTCACGACGTTCCTCCCGGTTCGTATACCCTGGAGGTGTCTTCGCCCGGTCTGGACCGGCCGCTCGTCAGAGACGGGGATTTTTCAAAGGTCCTGGGCCGGATGGTAAAAGTTCAGCTTCGTGAAAAAATGGAAGGATCGAAGAATTTCAAGGGACGGCTTGCCGGTTTCACTGAAGAAGAGGGCAGGAAGATACTGATTCTGGATGTGGACGGAAGAACATTTCGTATGCCGAGGGAAATGGTCGTGAAGGCAAATCTCGTATATGAGCCATGACGGCAGGGCCTTTTCGCCTCAACATGCTATTGAATGAAATGGAGGGTTTTTAAATGTTGCCAGAACTTAAACGTCTGATTGAACAGATGGGTAAGGACAAGGGGATAGACAAACAGATCATTGTAGAGGCGCTCGAAACGGCCATGGTGACCGCTGCCCGGAAGAAACTGGGACCCAAGGTGGAGATTGAAGCCCACTACAATGAAGAAGCCGGTGAAATAGAAATCTTCCAGTTCAAGACAGTTGTCGAAAAAGTTCTCGACCCGGACACTCAGATTGCGCGTGCCGAAGCGCGAAAAACCCTGGACGAGGGAGCCGAATTGGGTGACAGTCTCGGCATGAAGATTGATACGCAGACCTTTGGGAGGATTGCCGCGCAGACCGCAAAACAAATCATTATTCAGAAGGTGAAGGATGCGGAACGGGATAATATCTATGAAGAATACAAAGACAAGAAAGGTCAGTTGATCAGTGGATTTGTCCAGAGATTCGACAGCGGGAACATCATTGTGAACCTCGGGCGTGCTGAAGGCGTCATTCCCCCGTCAGAACAGATTCACCGTGAAGCATTCAAGCGGGGTGAGCGGATCAGGGCCTACGTGTACGATGTGAAAAGAATATCGAAAGGTCCGCCGATTATTCTGTCAAGGACGCATCCCGGTTTTCTAAGAACCCTGTTTGAGATGGAGGTTCCCGAGATCTCCGAGAGCCTTGTTGAGATTGTGAGTGTCGCCCGGGAACCGGGCAACCGGTCCAAGATAGCTGTCAAGTCGAAAGACCGCGATATAGACCCTGTTGGGGCCTGTGTCGGCATGAGAGGTTCGCGGGTTCAGAATGTGGTGCAGGAACTGAGAGGAGAAAAGATTGACATTGTTCCATACGCGGATGATCCCGTGAAGTTCGTTTGCAGCGCTTTGTCACCGGCAAAAGTGGACAGGGTGCTCCTCTATGAAGAAGTGAAATCGATGGAGGTCATTGTGCCTGATGATCAGCTTTCCCTGGCCATCGGCAGGAACGGTCAAAACGTGAGGCTGGCCGCGAGACTGACGGGATGGAAGATCGACGTGAAAAGCGAATCGATGATCGCGGCCCAGGCAGAGGGTGGATATCAAGCCCTCTTGAAAATACCCGGCATGGCTGAAGAAACGGCGGAGAGGCTTTACAGGGAAGGTTTCAAGAGCATTTCGACCATTGCCTCGGCGGATTCCCAGATGCTTGCCGCCATACCGGGCATTGACGAGCAAACGGCGCTGGCCTGGATTGAGGAAGCTGGAAAGATCATAGCGGAAGAAGCTGGCGGGGACAAGGTGTGATAGCGGGGCGTTCATCTGGCAAGGAGTGTTCAGGATGTCGAAGACAAGAGTTTATGAGTTAGCTAAAGAGCTGGGAATCGATAACAGGGAGTTGATCGCGCGCCTTGAGAAACTCGGGATAGCCGTTAAATCTCACTCCAGCACCCTCGAAGACAGTGATGTCGATCGGGTGAGAAAAGAGTTTTCCCTTGGAGAAGCGAGTGAGATCGTTGAACAGAGGATTAAGACAACGGTCATTCGGAGAAGAGCTATTCGTCAACCAGCCGAGGTGGAGGAGAAAAAAGCTCCCCCCGCCGACATAAAGGCAACGGAGCAGGACGTTGTAGCGGCACCGTTGGAGAGGCCGGAAAAGCAGAAGGCTGTTGAGAAGTCCGTGGAAGCTGCAGGAGTTGAGACGGTTGACGAGAAGCCCGTGGAAGCTAAATCTTCTCCCGCGGTTCCCATCAAGAAGCCGGACGTTTCAGAGGGTAAGACAAGGGGAAAACGAAAAGAAGCGCCCTCACCGCCCCCACCAAAGCCGCCGGTTAAGGAAATCAAGAAAGAGATCGTGGAGAAACCGCATCTGAAGCCGGCGAAGGAAGTAACCCCTTCGAAGGAGGAAAAACCGGCAAAACCCGGGGTGGTCAAATCCCTGAAAAAGGGAAAGCGGCCCGTGGAAGTCCTCATGGAGGAAGTGCCGGCGAGGAAGAAAGCATTTGTCAAGCAGATCGTCGATAAAAAAGACAAGCGCTGGATAAAGGATATAGATGAAGACAGACCCTTAAGAGGGCGTGATGAAAAACGGGGTGCCGTCGTCCGGATGAAGAAGACGGAGATCACAACCCCTAAGGCGATCAAGAGAAGAATCAAGGTGGAAGAAGCGATTAGGATCGCGGAGCTTGCCAAGAGGATGGGCGTCAAGGTCAGTGAGGTGATGGGTAAATTGATTGCACTGGGGGTCATGGTGACCATCAACCAGGCCATCGATTCAGATACGGCCGGTATCATTGCCAGCGAATTCGGCTATCAGGTGGAGCCGGTGGGATCGGACTATGAGGAAACGATCCAGCGGATCGACACAGCTCCGGGCAATCTTAAGCCAAGAGCGCCGGTGGTCACTGTGATGGGACATGTCGACCACGGAAAGACATCCCTTCTGGATGCAATCCGGCAGACCAATGTGATCGACGGCGAGGCGGGAGGCATTACCCAGGCCATCGGGGCCTATCATGTCAACATTAATGATCGGGATATTGTTTTCCTGGACACGCCGGGTCATGAGGCCTTCACGTCCATGAGAGCGAGGGGTGCCCAGGTGACCGATATTGTCGTCCTCGTGGTGGCTGCCGACGATGGTGTAAAGGAACAGACCGTCGAGGCGATCAACCACGCCCGGGCAGCCAAGGTCCCTATCATCGTGGCCGTCAATAAGATCGACAAGCCGGGGGCGAATCCGGAAAAGATCAAGAGGGAACTGGCGGAATACAATCTCGTACCGGAAGAATGGGGAGGAGACACGCTCTTTGCCGAGATTTCGGCGAAGAAAAGAGAGCGGATAGAAGACATGCTCGAATTGATCCTTCTTCAGGCCGATGTCATGGAATTGAAGGCGGACCCTGACAGGCCGGCCAGGGGAGTCATTATCGAGGCAAAACTTGACAGGGGAAGGGGTCCTGTCGCCACGGTCCTGATTCAGGAAGGGACGCTGCGCGAGGGAGAAGCTTTTGTCTGCAAAACCGAATTTGGAAGGGTACGGGCGCTGATCAATGACAAGGGCCAGCGAATCAGGGAAGCAGGCCCATCCATGCCCGTCGAGGTGATCGGATTCTCAAGCGTGCCCCAGGCCGGGACGGATTTCATCTGCGTGGATGACGAGAAGAAAGCGCGGGGCATCAGTGAATACTGGATCCGGAAAGCGCGGGAAAGAGAACTGGCGCAGTCTTCGAAAATAACACTGGAGCAGCTCTACGAGCGCATCAAGGAAGGGGTAAAGGAACTCAACGTCATTATCAAGGGAGATGTTCAGGGGTCCATCGAAGCCATGGCGGAAGCACTCGTGAAACTCAGCACGCCCGATGTCAAGCTCAAGATCATCCACAGCTCCACCGGGGCGATTACGGAAACGGATGTGCTTCTCGCGTCCGCATCGGATGCCGTGGTCCTGGGTTTCAAGGTGAGGCCTGACGCGCGGGTGGTGGAAATGGCGAAGGACGAAGGCGTTGAAATCAAGCTCTACGATATTATTTACAACGTGATCTCCGATGTCAGGGCGGCCATGGAAGGACTCCTGGAGCCTCTCTATAAAGAGGTGGTTCTTGGACATGCCGAGGTTCGGGAACTCTTCAAGGTGCCCAAGGTCGGTATGGTGGCGGGATGTTATGTCACCGACGGGAAGATCTTGAGAGGCGCCAATGTGAAACTGGTGAGAGAAGGCGTGCAGGTCTTCGACGGGAAGCTGATGTCCCTCAGGAGATTTAAGGATGACGCCAGAGAAGTGGCCGAGGGGTTTGAATGCGGCATTGGCATAGAGGGCTTTAACGATATAAAGGTCGGTGATATCATAGAGGCGTACAACCAGGAACAAGTAGAAAGAAAACTATAAAGTATTCGAGAGGTCAGGGGTTCCAGGGTTCAAGTGAGCATGGAACCGTGAGAGCGTGAAGCAGCTTTACCCGTGAACCCTCGAACCCTTGGACCCTTTGATTAATGATGTTCGTCGGAATCGGAATCTTAGACGTTTTTATCGCCGAGAGCAGGTCTCTGAAGGATAAAAGAGGGGTCCTCAAAAGCATGATCAAACGGACCCAGAATGAATTCAACATCTCCATCGCGGAGGTGGGACATCATGACGATTGGAAAAGAGGAGAAATCGGATTCAGTATCGTTGGAAACGACAAACGCTATATCAATTCAAAACTGGACAAGATCCTGAGATTTATCGACGATCTTTACCTTGCAGAGGTTTTAAATTGCAAAGTCGAAATAACCAGCTTTGCGGATACGGTTGAATGGGTTGACAGCGAGGGGATGGACAGTGACGAATTTCAAAAGGGCTGAGAGGGTCGCCGACGCGATCAGGAAAGAAATCTCCGATATCCTTTTGAAGGAGATCAGTGATCCCCGGATCGGCCTTATCACCATTACAGACACGAAGCTTTCGGACGATCTCCGTCAAGCGAAGGTCTATTTCGTTCAGATGGGCAAGGATCAGGGAAGCAGGGACATTCAGGAGAATCTTCAGAGGGCTTCCGGTTTTCTGAAAAAAGAACTGGGAAAGCGTCTCAGACTTCGCCATATTCCGGAGATCCATTTCTTTTACGATGAATCTTTTGAATACGGGAGCCGGATTGACCGGATTCTGGCGGAGGTTAAAAAGGGGGAGACTGGAGAGGATGAATAGAATCATTGACGCGATCGCGTCAAACCGTTCCTTCCTTATCACTTCCCACGTGAGGCTTGACGGTGACGCCGTGGGTTCCGAACTGGCGCTTTATCATCTCCTCAGGGATTTGGGGAAAGAGGCGGTTGTTTACAACGAGGATGAGACCCCCGGAAATTACCGGTTTCTTCCCGGCACCGAGGTGATCGTTCGTTCCCTGGAAACCGTCGATCATTTTGACGCGGCTTTTGTTCTGGATTGCAGCGAGATCAGCCGGGTGGGCGATGCGGCTTCAAGGATTCTCGGGATTAAGACCGTCATCAATATTGACCATCACATGTCCAATTCAAGAAGCTTCGGACTGTCGTTTGCGGATCCCGGGGCAAGCTCCGTGGGGGAACTTCTTTACCGGCTGATCGAGAAAATGGGCGTGCCGGTGACCCGCGAGATTGCCGTGAACCTCTATACGGCCATCGTGACGGATACGGGTTCTTTTCGATATTCAAATACCGGGGAAGACACATTCAGAATCGCCGGCAAGCTGGTCAAGGCGGGAGCGGACCCTTACGGGATCGCTGAAAAGATTTATGAAAACAATCCGAAGGAAAAAATCAGGCTTCTGGAGAAGGTTCTTGGAACGCTGGAGTTTGCCTGGGACGGCAGAATCAGCACTCTATGGGTATCCAGGCAGATGCTCAAGGATGCGGGAGCCCTGCCGGAGCACACGGACAACTTTGTTGATCTGGCCCGGTCCATCGAAGGTGTTGAGGTTGCTGCTTTTTTCACCGAGATGGAAAAAAATATCTATAGAGTGAGTCTGCGTTCGAAGGGAAGAATCAACGTGGCGAAAGTGGCCGGCAGGTTCGGAGGCGGCGGGCATTTCAGCGCGGCCGCCTGTAAAATAGAAGGCGGTCTGGATGGTGTGAAAAGCCGGATTGTACAAGCGGTCATGGCGGGCTGATCTCATGAATGGTGTCATTGTCGTTGATAAACCTGAAGGCAGGACATCCTACGATGTCGTCAGAGAGGTTCGGAAAATTCTGAATGCGAAAAAGGCGGGACACACAGGTACGCTGGATCCGATGGCAACAGGTGTGCTTCCTGTTTGCATCAATGAAGCGACGAAACTTGTTCAGTTCCTCTCCGGTGACAGCAAGGATTATCGGGCAACCATGCTGCTCGGGGTTGAAACGGATACCCTTGATATTGAGGGGCAGGTTTTGTCGACGCATGAGCCGTCTGTCCGGGAGGAGAATATTGAAGAAGCCCTGAAAAACTGTCTGGGAACAATGAAACAAATTCCGCCCCGCTATTCGGCAGTCAAGTTTCAGGGCAAAGCTCTTTACCACTGGGCAAGGAGGGGAATATCCGTTGAACTTCCTGCCCGGACCGTGGAGATCCACCGGCTGACCCTCCTGGACGTGCGGTTGCCCTATGTGACCTTTTTTGTCTCCTGTTCCAAGGGCACTTATATCCGTTCGTTATGCGCCGATCTGGGTGAGAGATTGGGATGCAAGGCCTGTCTGGCTGGATTGAGAAGGACGAGGAGCGGCCGTTTCCTGGAAGATGAAACCGTTTCCCTTGAGGATCTGAGAAATCACAGGGCTGTTCCGGAAGGACGATTGATCCCCATGGTTGAAGCCCTTTCAGATTATTCCACCATCCATGTGGACGAAGATATGGCGGCGAAATTGAAGGAAGGGTGTCAGCCGTTCATGGAAGACTTTCACGGGAATAATATGCCTTCTCTTGCTATGGGAGATATGGTAAGGTTTATACTGAGGCGTGAAACACTTGTCGCTGTGGGCAAGATGCTCTATGCTTCTGAGGAATTGCCCGCTCTGAACATGAAAGAGAGGTTTGCCCGCATTGTCAGGGTATTCAATCATTGAACACATATACTATTAAACAAGAGGAGGAAATGGATAGGTGTTGGAGTTAGAAAAGAAAAAAGAGATTATCAGCCATTTTCAGAGTCATGAGAATGATACGGGTTCACCGGAGGTCCAGATTGCCCTCCTCAGCGCGAGGATAAAGTATCTGACAGATCACTTCAAGGCCCACAAGAAGGACCATCATTCCCGGAGGGGACTGCTGAAAATTGTGGGTCAGAGAAGGAGGCTCCTGGATTATCTCAAGAATAAAGACATTGAGAGATACAGGAACGTTATTCAGCGCCTGGGTATAAGAAGATAATTCGGAAACCGCAGCGCGACACCGTTTCATGGGAACAGGGGCGGAGTGACGTCCGCGGATTCTCTGTAGAGAGGAAAATAGTATGAGTGAAGTATTTCGAGCGGATTTTGCGGGGAGAGAAATCTCACTGAAGACACAATACGTGGCAGGACAGGCAGACGGTGCGATTCTTATCCGTTACGGCGATACGGTTGTCCTTGTGACCGTTGTCTCCCTCAGGAGCAAAAGGGAGGGGGTCGATTTCCTTCCGCTTACCGTCGATTATCAGGAGATGACATTCGCCGCGGGGAAAATCCCCGGAGGGTTTTTCAAGAGGGAAGGGCGTCCCAACGAGCGGGAGATACTGACATGCAGGATCATTGATAGATCCGCGCGGCCGCTTTTCCCGAAAGGCTACTACTTTGAGACGCAGATTATTGCATCGGTCCTTTCCGTGGACAATGAAAACGATCCCGATGTGACAGCAATGCTGGGATGTTCCGCAGCCCTCATGATCTCGGACATACCCTTCAAGGGACCGGTTGCAGGTGTCCGGATCGGGAGGGTCAAGGGAGACTTTATATGCAACCCATCCTCCGGCATGATGGCTGAGAGCGATCTGGATCTTTTTCTCGTGGGACGAAAGATTCCCCGGAGCGACGGCGGTTTTGATATCCATCCCGTGATGATCGAGGGAGGCGCAAAGGAGGTTGAGGAGGACGTGATCGTGGAAGCCATCAACTTCGGCCTGGCCTCCATGAAGCCGGTCTTGGAACTCCAGGACAGTATGAGCCTTTCCATCGGGAAGAGAAAGAGAGCTCTTGAAGCGATACCCGAAGACGCAGGTATCGCTCTGAAAGTCCAGGAACTGGCGGCTGCCGGACTGGCGGAAGCCTATCGGATACCGCAAAAAACGGAGAGGTACGCAAAGCTGGATGCCGTCCGGGAGACGGTGCTGAAGGCCGTTTCCGCTGAGGACGCTTCAGGCGAGGCGGCGGCCCGGAATGCCCTGGACCAGCTGGATCGAAAAATCCTGAGGGACATGATCCTGAACGAAGGGACCAGATGCGACGGACGGTCGCATGCGGATATCCGGCCCATCAGCTGCGAAGTCGGGCTCCTGCCCAGGACGCACGGGTCGGCTCTTTTCACGAGAGGAGAGACGCAGGCTCTTGCAGTCGTAACGCTCGGCACTTCCTCGGATGAGCAGCGGATGGATTACATCAGCGGCGAGGAGTTCCGCTCGTTCCTCCTTCATTACAACTTTCCGCCCTACTCCGTGGGTGAGGCAAAGATGATGAGAGGACCCGGGCGGCGGGAAGTTGGACACGGGGCGCTCGCCAGAAGATCGCTTCTGCCCGTTCTTCCCTCTAAGGAGATCTTTCCTTATACGATCCGGATTGTGTCGGAAATCCTTTCATCAAACGGGTCGTCATCAATGGCCACGGTCTGCGGGGGTATCCTGTCCCTCATGGATGCGGGCGTGCCCGTGAGAGATGTGGTGGCCGGGATTGCCATGGGGCTGTTGAAAGAAGGCGACAACGTGGTGATTCTCTCCGATATCCTGGGCGATGAGGACCATGCGGGGGATATGGATTTCAAGATCTGCGGGACAAAGAAAGGTGTCACGGCCATGCAGATGGATATCAAGATCGATGGCGTAACGGCGGACATCCTCAGGAAGGCCCTTGCCCAGGCTCGTGACGGGCGGATCTTCATTATTGATAAATTGAAGGAAGCACTGGCCGAACCACGGAAGGATATTTCAATTTACGCTCCGAGAATAACAACGATGAAAGTCAAGCCCGACAAGATCAGGGATGTCATCGGATCGGGCGGCAAGAACATCCGTCTGATTGTCAGCGAAACAGGTGTTGATATCAACGTGGAGGATGACGGCACGGTGACCATCGCTTCCAGCGATTCAGAGGCGGCGGCCCGGGCGGTCCAGATGGTCAAATGGCTCACGGAAGAAGCCGAGATAGGAAAAATATACATGGGAACCGTGAAGCGGGTTGTGGATTTCGGAGCCTTTGTGGAGATATTGCCCGGGACAGAAGGGCTTGTCCATATATCGCAGCTTGCCAGGGAACGGGTGAACAAGGTTACCGATATCCTCAGCGAGGGGGATAAGGTTGCTGTAAAGGTTATCGAAATTGACAAAACCGGGAAGATCCGGCTGAGCAGAAAAGAAGCGCTGGGTGAGCATGTACCGCAAAACCGTCACGGATAACGGTATTCGGGTTATCTCTGAAGAGATCGGTCATGTCCGATCCGTATCCATCGGTGTATGGGTCGACTGCGGTTCCCGCAACGAAGCCCCGGCCAACAACGGTGCGGCTCATTTCATTGAGCACATGCTTTTCAAGGGGACCGGGAAGAGATCCGCTTTTGATATTGCCTCGGAAATTGATTCTGTGGGAGGTGTGCTCAATGCCGCAACGGGCAAGGAACTCACCTCTTTTTACGTAAAGATTCCAGACTATCATCTCCCCCTTGCGATTGATCTTCTTGCCGATTTACTCAGCCATTCTCTCTTTGATCCCCTGGAGATGGAAAAGGAGAAAGCGGTCGTTTTCCAGGAAATCCACATGGTGGAAGATACGCCTGATGATTTCATCCATGATTTTTTTGGCCGGATATTCTGGCACGGTCACCCTCTTGGATTTCCCGTTTTGGGGACGGAAGAATCGGTGACGGGCTTTCAAAGAAACACCCTGATGGATTTTTTCAAGGGACGTTACAGGAGTGATCGCATCGTTTTAACGGCGGCTGGAAACCTCAAGCATGAGGAACTGGTCCGGCTCGTAACACAGTCGTTCGGTTCCCTGGAGAGGTCTGCCGGAGAGAAGGATGGTGGGGTTCCGGTCACAACGTCGAAGATCGGTCTGATGGAAAAGGATCTCGAACAGGTTCATATCATCATCGGCTCCCTGGCACACCCCTTCTCAAGTCCCGCCCGGTATGCCGGTTTTATCATGAATGCCGTTCTCGGCGGCAGTATGAGTTCGAGACTCTTTCAGGAAATCAGGGAGAAGCGGGGTCTCGCATACTCGATACATTCTTATCTTGTCTCCTACCGGGATGCGGGCATGTTCGGGATCTATGTCGGGACAGGTGATGACAAGGTGAGGGACGTGATCGAAATCATCTTTAACGAGCTGAACAGACTGAAGACAGACGTCTTCACGGATAAAGAGCTTCTCTCGGCAAAGGAGCAGATGAAGGGGAATTTCCTTTTAAGCATGGAAAGCACCGATAACCGCATGACACGGCTTGCCAAGAATGAAATCTATTTCGGGCGTCATCTCCCGCCGGAAGAAACGGTGGCCGGCATCGAAGCGGTCAGCGGTGAGGAGATCCGGCAACTGGCCGGTGAAATCTTTAATGCGGACAAGATTTCGCTGGCGGCACTGGGAAAAGTCTCGGATCATGTGATTACGAAAGACATGATGAGGTTTTGAGAATATTCAGACGGGATTCTTTCAAAGAGCTTTATTTCAAAATGCAAAATATTTCCGTGGAGGAGATTAAGATATCCATCAAGAGGCTGCCAGGCCACGAAGATATGCCGTTTCCCCGTTATATGACGGAAAAATCTGCGGGGATGGACATCTTTGCCGCGGTGGTGCAGGAAGAAGTCATCGGCCCCGGTGAGCGACGGATGATTCCGACAGGGATCATGATCGCTGTTCCCGAGGGATACGAGGCTCAGATCAGACCCAGGAGCGGTCTGGCCATCAAGAACGGCATTACCCTGATCAATTCGCCGGGGACAATCGATGCGGACTATCGGGGCGAAGTGAATCTTCTCCTGGTCAATCACGGCAGCAGGCCTTTCATTGTAAAAAGGGGCGAGCGGATAGCTCAGATGGTTGTTCAACGCGTCTGCCGGGTTTTGTGGGATCCATGCAACACGCTGGACCCGACGTCCCGGGGAAGCGGCGGTTTCGGACATACGGGGTGATTCGGACGACGTGAATCGAAGATGGACAAGCGCGTGCAGGACCATGGATGTCGTCCGACGTTGGAGTGATGCATCAGATGGAGGATAGCGCATTCATGAGCGGGCACAGGGTTCAAAAGACCTACCGGGAAATCAACGAGAAGATCAAGCAGGGCAAAGCGGTCGTCGTCACGGCGGAAGAAATGATCGACATTGTGCAACGGCATGGCGATGTGGAAGCCGCAAAAAGAATTGATGTGGTCACGACGGGGACCTTCGCGCCCATGTGCTCTTCCGGTGCTTTTCTGAACTTCGGACACGCGTCCCCAAGAATCAAGGCCATGAAAGTGTGGCTCAATGATGTGCAGGCGTATGGCGGCATTGCGGCGGCGGATTGCTATATTGGAGCAACAGAGGTCGCCGAGGGGGATCCTCTGAACAGTGTTTATCCCGGTGAATTTCATTACGGCGGAGGCCACGTCATCGAGGATCTCGTTGCGGGAAACGTGATCAAGCTTCGCGCGGAAGGATACGGCACCGATTGCTATCCGGCAAGAAAGTTTGAAAAGAACATCACCATCAGAGATCTTCGCGACGCTGTCCTCTTCAATCCGAGGAACGCCTATCAGAACTACAATTGCGCCGTGAACATGTCCGATAAGACCATCTATACCTATATGGGTGTTTTGAGGCCGCGCATGGGGAATGCGAATTATGCAACCTCGGGGCAGCTGAGTCCTCTTTTCAACGATCCCTATTACAAAACCATAGGCATTGGAACGAAGATTTTTCTTGGTGGTGCTCAGGGATATGTGGCCTGGCAAGGAACACAGCATAACCCTCATGTCGGGCGCGGTGAAAACGGCGTTCCAAGAGGAGGCGCAGGGACGATTGCGACGATCGGAGACCTTAAGGAAATGACTCCGGAATGGCTCGTCGGAGCGAGCTTTCTCGGCTACGGCGTCTCGCTGTATGTGGGAATTGGAATTCCCATCCCGGTCCTGAATGAAGAGATGGCCCGTTACACGGCTGTCAGGGATGAGCATATCTTCACTCAGGTTTATGACTACGGCATGGATTATCCAAAGGGCGGAGAGCTGAAGAGCCTTGGTGAAGTCAGTTACGGAGAACTCAGAAGCGGGTCCATTCGCCTTCATGGGAAAGAAATTCCCACGGCACCCTTGTCCAGTTATTACAAGGCGAGGCAGATCGCTCATATTTTAAAAAACTGGATAGAGAAAGGAACGTTTCTTCTCGGAGAGCCCCAGAGACTCCTGTCCTCTGCGTGATGGAAAAATCCGGGTCGCCGGAGGATGTTATTTCCCCATTAATTTTATCTTGTTGAAACGTTTTTTTTAGTGTATAGAATTCTTAACAAGACGTGTTGGCTTTCCGATACGAGGGTCATTTGATGAAAATCGGGAGATACCTGGTCATCTTTCTTGTCCTGATGGGGTTTCTTATCATATTCGGAAACAACGGGCTCGTGGATAATTATGTCATGAAGGAAAAGCTGAAAATTCTGAAGGAAGAGAATGCTCAGATTGTCCTGGAAAATAACGGCCTGAAAAAAGAAATATCCCTCCTCCGTCATAATCCCCAATACATTGAAGCTGTGGCTCGGAAGGAACTGGGCATGGTCAGGAAGGGGGATATTGTCTATCGGTTCGTCGATTGAATCTGCGAGGCTGCGGCGGGTTGAGCGTAAAAGTGTTTTTTTACGGAATTTAAAAAACAGATGAGACAGAGGTTGCATGTTCAGTCTAAAAGGATTGTTGCCCGATAGAAAACGCACCGTGGGCCTTGACATTGGCTCAAGTTCCATCAAACTGGTGGAGATTCTGGACGCTTCCGAGGGTTATCTCCTGAACAACTTTTCTCAGGTTCCGCTCGAAAAAGGGATCATTGTTGAAGGCTCCGTTGTGGACGCAAATGCACTCTCGGAGCGGATCCGCGGCCTTTTCAAAATATCCGGCTGCAAGACGAAGAGGGTGGTTACCTCTCTCTCAGGCCACAAGGTGATCTCCAAGAAAGCCACCTTTCCCACCCTGGAGGCGGATGACTTGAGGCAGCTGATCAACGATGAGGCGGGAAATTACCTTCCCTTTGACGATGTAAAGGACGTGAGCTTCGATTTCCAGATCCTCGGTGAGAGCGAAGGAAATCCGGGGCAGATGGATGTGGTGCTTGTCGCGGCCAAGAAGGATATTGTTCAGAATTATGTGGACGCTATTCAAAAAGCCGGGTTGAAAGCGGTCATCATGGACGTGGACTCCTTTGCCCTCGAAACCATGTATGAAACGAACTATGATTTTGAAGAGCATGACGTGGTTGTTCTGGTCAACATTGGTGCGAGCATAACCAATATCAACGTGGTGAAAGGAGGACAATCCATCTTCACGCGGGATGTATCCATGGGCGGCCAATCGATCACGGACAGCATTCAGGAAAAACTGAGTGTGCCCTTCGAGGAGGCTGAAAGGATCAAAATCGAGGCGGCAAAAGAAAACGCTCATCCTGGGAGTGGTTCCCAAGTCAATCCCCTGGACTTTGCGGAGCCCCTTTTCATGGAGATCGAAAGGTCCATCGATTATTTCCGATCCACCCACGGCGGTGAGTACATCAAAGAATTGATTCTCAGCGGGGGTTCCGCGAAAATTGGCGGGATCGTTGAAACCCTTACCCAGAGACTGAGTATAGATACACAGATTGTGAATCCTTTCCAGAATATTGCCTATAACAAAAAGATCTTCGATCCGGTGACCATCGAGGATATCGGTCCTGTCGCAGCACTTGGGATCGGGCTGGCGCTCAGAAGGGTAGATGACCTATGATAAAAATCAACCTTCTTCCTTATCGGGAGCGGAAAAAGGTAGACGTCATGCGGCGCCAGATCATTGCGCTGGCAGGGTCTCTCGGGGCTTTTATTCTCATCATTCTCTCCCTCCATATCTACACCGTTCTCGGCATCGGCTGGCTCGAGAAGGACGTCAAGGTGGCGGATGAGCAATTGAAGGGGCTGATAAAAATCGCCGGCGAGATGGATGTGGTCATGGCCGATAAAAAGCTCCTGGAGAAGAAAATCGAGATCATCAACAACCTGGAAAAAATCAGGATGGACGCCGTACTGCTTTTAAACGAGATGACGGTTACCGTGCCGTCCGGCCAGGTCTGGCTGATGGGCATCTCGGAAACCGGAGGAGAGCTTCGTCTGGATGGTGTGGCGCGGGATAATCTGGCCATTGCCCACTTTATGCAGAACTTGGAACAATCATCCTGTTTCAGGTCCGTGGACCTCCGGTACTCCAAACAGGACAAGATATCCAACACGAAGATACAGAAATTTATTATCAGCTGCGGCATCAAGAAGGGATAAGCAATGGCGATCACGCTGGACGATATAAAAAAAATGTCTCCCAAGAAGAAAGCCCTTATCCTGTCATTCGCCTTTCTTCTTATTGGGTATCTGTATTACTTTTTCCTTTTCCAGTCGCTGTATGAGAAGAAGGCAGGCCTTGATACCAAGCTCTCGGGGCTCCAGAAGCAGATCACAGCCAAACAGCTCATCGTGAAGGAGATACAGAAAAGCAAGAAAGAACTCCTTACCATGCAGGAAAGCCTGAAGCTTGCCCTGACCAAGCTTCCCGATCAGAAAGAGATCCCCGGACTGCTATCTGCTCTTGCAAGAGCGGGACGGGCTGCGGGCCTTGATATCATCCAGTTTGAACCTATGGCTCCGCCAAAACCTTCGGGTAAGAAAACCGATAAGCAAAAGGCTGCATCCAAAGCTGACAGTAAAAAACCTGCTGCCCGCAAGGGGGCTGCGTCGGCGTCTGAAGAGGCCGAAACCTTTTATGATGAGATCCCTATAAAGGTCGTAGTGAGGGGCGCGTTTCATGATACCGTGAGCTTTCTGGACCAGGTGGCCAAGCTCCCCCGAATCGTCAATGTCACGGATATGATCATGGTGGTGGACAAGGATGCGCAGGATGACGGGTCCAGCCTGACCACATCCTGTACCATGAAAACGTATGTCTTTGTGGAAAAAACAGATGCGAAAAAATAGCCATCGAATCTTTTTCCTGCTTTCTCTCTCGTTCATCGCAATGTGCCTGTTTGTTTCGGGGGTATCTGCTGCGGATCCCGTTGCCAGCAACACAACCCCATTTCATTATCGCCCTCAGGGAAAGCTGGATCCATTCAAGCCTTTTATCAGAAAAGAAATACCGGGCCAGAAGAGATCGGATTTGAAATTCCTGTCGCCCCTGCAAAGGTACGGCATCGAACAATTGAAGCTCATCGGCATTATGGCCAGCGAGAATAACGACAAGAAAAGGGCCATCGTGACGGATCCAAAGGGGAAAAGTTTTATCATCATGAAAGGGTCCCTGATCGGACAGAACAACGGAAGAGTTGCGGAGATCCTTGATGATCAGGTGATCGTTGAGGAAAAAACAGGTGAGGACAGCCGCAAAGTCAAAACAAAGCGAATTATTCTGGACCTTCACCGTGTTGAACGCGAGGGAAAAATATGAAAAAGACAGTATTTTTAGCAGCCATTTTAGTTTTCATCCTGAGCATAGCCCTGAGCTCTTTTGCTGCAGAGGAAAAGATCCCTGCGGCGGCGTCCACTGCGGTTGCGGATGAAAAGAACGCCCCGCCGGTAAGCAGCCGCCCGGAAGGCAAGGAAAAAGAAGCAAGGCCGGCCGCTCCTCAAGCGACACTTTCAAAGGAAGAGAAAAAATATACCGGCCAGAAGGTATCTCTTGATTTTCAGGATGCAAACATAAAGAGCGTATTCAGGCTGCTGTCGGAAGTGAGCGGCGTCAACATTGTTGCGGGTGAAGACGTAAAAGGCAGCGTTACCTCTCATATGAAAAGTGTCCCCTGGGACCAGGCTCTTGAAACCATTCTCGATACGAACGGTCTCGGCATGCAACGGACAGGCAATGTGATCAGTGTCTATACCGTCGAAAAGATGAGGAAGGCCGTCGAGGAACGCCAGAAGGAGGATGTGGCGCAGGGCAAAAAACCCCAAGTGTTCATCGAGGCAAAGATCCTGGAAGCCACGGCCTCCTTTGCGAGGAAGCTGGGTATCCAGTGGGGCGGCGGCTTTGAGTCCGGAAATGTCTGGCTTGGGCCCTCCGCCCGCATAAATCCCTCAGGTATCACCCCTCTGACGCGAAACCTCGGTGTCTTTGGAGGCACCTATGCCGTGAACATGGCCTCCGTGTCCACAACCATTGCGCCCTCTTTGGGTACCACGGCGGTATCTCCCTCGTTGGGAGTCATTATTGGTTCAGCAAAAAATTTCCTCGATGTGGAAATCGCGGCCTATGAGAGCATGGGAGAAGTAAAGGTTATTTCAACTCCCAAGGTGGTCACTTTTGACGGTACACCGGCCTACATCACGCAGGGAACGGAGATCCCCTATACCTTTACGGATAAGGAGGGGAACCGGTCGATCCAGTGGAAGGAAGCCACGTTGCGGCTCGATGTTACGCCGTCCATCACCTCGGGTGACAAGATTGTTCTCAAAGTGAAGGCCAAGAATGATGCGCCCGATTACGCAACCAAGACAGCACAGAACCTGGATAACCCTCCTATCAATAAGAGTGAAGTATCCTCAACGATCATCATAAAAGACGGAGACACGCTTGTCGTCGGGGGCATTCGCAAGAACACGGAAAGCAAAGAGGAGGCCGGCGTCCCCTGGCTGAAAGAGATTCCTTTTCTGGGATGGTTATTCAAGTATGAAACCATATCAAAAGAACAGAGAGAACTCCTGATCTTCATCACGCCGAGGATCGTCAAGGAAAAAATGTAGAACTGGATATGGAACAGGGGAAGCCCGGTTCCGGATGCATTATTCGGTTTCCGATTTTGTATTTTCGGTTTCCGGATAAGCGGCCCTGACAGTTGTATAAATCCCTCCCCTGACGTTAAAATGGCCGATCACCTCTAATTTCCTGGGCCCGACCTTTTCCACGAAATCATCCCGGATTCGGTTTACAGCCTCTTCATGGAAGATTCCCTGGTTGCGGAAAGAATTCAGATAGAATTTCAGAGATTTCAGCTCCACCAGCCTCTCTCCGGGCACATAGTGTATAACGATCTCGGCAAAATCCGGCTGGGATGTCATGGGACAGAGACAGGTGAATTCAGGGAAGCGGATGCGGATGTCATAATCACGGTTTTTATACCGGTTTTCAATTGTTTCCATAAGGCCTCTCGATATTTTCTCAGATTCCTGTTGACTCATATTATAAAAAATCTATTTGATCGGGATGTTCCGCTGGGTACCTCCT
>CAYXFF010000012.1:20335-25824 GCA_964464185.1 uncultured Syntrophaceae bacterium
GCAGGAATGGGGAAGACAAGAGAGTCGCTGGATGTATTCGAGAAGATAAAAAAGGATGTCCTGAGCTGGGTCCGTGTGTTCGAGTATCTCGGAGATATTTTTCACAGGATGGGTGAAATCGAGAGCGCCAGAACCTGCTATCGGGAATTAATTCAACTCAGTCCCGGTGCGTCTGCAACGGAAAGGCTTCAAAAGAAGATCGACACACTGAACGGAATGGCGAAAGGGCATGTGGACAAGATTGTCGATGACGTCTCGGAGGATTTCAAGACGATGACCATGGCGAATCTCTATATCAGACAGGGCCATCTCGATATGGCGAGAAAAGTTCTGAAAGAAATGATGCAGTCTGACCCGGGAAACATAAGGGCTGGAGAACGGCTTCGAGAGGTTGAATCACTGCTCGAGGGAAAGATTCCAGCATCAAAGGAAGCACACTCGAAAGCGATCCTGGAGGAACTGGAACGCTGGCTGAGAAATTTAGAAAGGCTGAGAAGTCATGGATGAGTTTACGGGACTCCCGGATCGGATTTCCCGCGTCAGGTCAAAGATAGCAGCCCTTGGCCTGGAGGCCTTTTTATTCCTGGACATGCAGAACATCCGTTACCTCACCGGTTTTACGGGGAGCGACGGGGCTCTTGTTGCTGGAGAGCGAAGCAATATCATGCTGGTAGACGGCCGATATACCACACAGGCCGGAAGGGAGGTTCAGGGCGCTGATATCCGGCATTATCGGGACAAGACAGAAGGAATCGCTCAAGCGCTTCTGGACAGCGGCTGGAAAGCCATCGGTCTTGAATCAACGGCCGTCACTCTTCAGGATTATTTGAATCTTAAGGCCAGAGCAGAGGGCTTGGAGTTGAGGCCCCTGGAAAGAGAGATGAGCACCCTCCGGGTGATCAAGGACGAAACGGAGATCGGATGGATGAAGAAGGCCGCCACCCTGTCGTCGCAAGCGTTGCTTTTGGCGTTGGAAGGAATAAAACCGGGGATTCCAGAGAGGGATATGGCTCTTGAACTGGAGTGCCGGATACGGCAGGGAGGAGCGGACAGCGTATCCTTCGATGTCATCGCGGCATCAGGAGAAAATTCCGCCCTGCCCCATGCCCGTCCGGGGTTCCGGAAATCTGAAGCAGGAGATTTTATCGTGCTCGATTATGGAGCCGTATGCGGGGGATACTGTTCCGATGAGACCTGCACCGTTGCCCTTGGAAGCATTTCAGACAGACAGCGCGAAGTTTATGACGTTGTCAGGGAGGCACATGACAGGGCCCTGGCAGCCGTAAAAGCCGGTGCGTCCTGCCGGGACGTGGACCATGCCGCCAGGAGCTTCATCGAAGAGAAGGGCCTGGGAAAATATTTTTCCCACGGTACGGGACACGGGATTGGACTCTCTGTCCATGAGGAGCCCCGCCTTTCTATTCTTTCGGAGTCCTGTCTGGAGGCCGGCATGGTGATTACCATCGAGCCGGGCGTCTATATACCGGGCTTGTGGGGTGTAAGGATAGAGGACATGGTTCTGGTCACGAGGGATGGGTGTGACGTTCTCACCGCTGTACCAAAAAATTTAATACGATTGTCTTAAAAAAAGGAGAAAGAGAAACGAAGATTGTGATTGCCCGTTCTTTTCGATTTATGATAGCGGTTCGAACAAGAACGAAAGGATCAAAGGAGTTTTATGTATGATGGTATTTCCAGACGACCTTCTCTACAGTCGTGAGCATACGTGGGCAAGAGTCGATGGCAATCTGGTGACGATCGGCATAACAGATTACGGACAGGATAAGTTAGGCGAAGTTCTCAACCTTGATCTTCCCGAGGTCGATACCTATGTGGAGCAGGATGAACCTTTCGGAACCATTGAATCTGCAAAGACAGTCACAGAACTTATTTCACCCGTCAGCGGTGATGTCGTGAGGGTGAATGACGATATTACGGAGGACGTGGGAATCATAAACAGCGATCCCTATGATACAGGCTGGCTGATTGTTGTGGAGGTGAAGGACGCCAGCGAACTTGATAATCTGCTGGATTCAACGGAATATAACGATTATGTTCTCGGCGAGGAAGGGCTGGACTGAGACCGTGTGAAGGACTGGAGAATCATACCTTACGGAACATTCAGCGCCTTCGAGAATATGGCGATGGATGAAGCCGTATTCAGGGGCAATCAGCAGGGGACATCACCGCCCACGCTCAGGTTCTATGACTGGCAGCCTTCAGCCGTATCTCTGGGCTATTTCCAGGTTCTGGAAGCAGAAATTAATGTTTCCTACTGCAGAGAAAACAATATTGACATTGTTCGGCGTCCCACAGGAGGCAAAGCCGTCTTCCACGAGGACGATCTGACCTATTCGCTGGTGTCGCGTGAGAACATTCCCCCCTTTTCGCCTGGCATTCTGGGCACCTACCTGATCATCAGCCGCTGCATCCTTGAGGGGATCGCCGATCTGGGGGTTCGCGCGGAGATGGCGGAGGAGAGCAGGTCTTCCGGGGGCGAAGGCCCGGCGAGTCACTGTTTTTCATTTCCTTCCCGTTATGAACTTCTGGCGGATGGACGGAAGATCTGCGGAAGTGCCCAGACGCGGTCAAACGGGGCCTTTCTGCAGCACGGTTCACTCCTGCTTCGTTTTGATCCTTTTAAGGCATTATCCGTTGTCACACAAAATGCGGCATCCGAAGAGCAGGCTTCTTTGCTGAAAAAATCTGTGACATCCCTCAGGGATCACATCGCCGATCCGGCAGATCCGGCTCATATTGCCGGGATTCTGACGGCAAGCTTTGAAAAAGTCCTGCAGGTTCAGTTTGTTGAAGGGCGGCTGACGGAGGAAGAAGAAGCTGTAAAGGATGGGTTGCTGCAAAATAAATACCGCACAGATATCTGGAACAGATCAGGTACTGTCCGGATGAACAATTATTAAAAGCCTGTACTTTTTTATACTTACATGAAAGGGGGGCCATGGTGACGCGGGTATCTCCATTCCCATAGGATGGAGATCGATAGCAGAGTTTTCTATTGACAAATCAGATACTTTTGTATATATGCCACCTTATTATTAATCTGACGGATTCTTTTTTTGCTTTTCCTTTCCTTTTTGCAGATCATAAAGAATTAAACGTCAAAAAATTATATATAGAAAGGGTGTGAAGTTTTGGAGGTAAAGGTCATTGACAACGATATTGATAAGGCCCTGAAGGTTCTGAAGAACAAGCTTTCAAAGAGCGGTTTATTCAAAGAACTGAAACTGCGAAGGGCTTATGAGAAGCCTTCTGTCAAGAAGAAGAGAAAGGCCATTGAAGCACGCAGAAGGCTTGCCAAGGCGCAGAGAAGGAGATCCAACTAACCCCCTTTCAACCGTTTGCAGGGATAAATAGACTCGTGGTACCATAGGGACACTTGACAAAGTGTCCCTATGTTGTTTAAGGTGCGAATCATGAAAGAAAAACAATACCTCGTTGACGCCCTGTCCATAGAAGAATCGTGGCGCATGTTTCGCATCATGGCGGAATTTGTGGAAGCCATTGAGGAACTATCGCAACTGGGTTTTGCGGTCAGCATCTTCGGTTCTGCCCGGGTCACGCCGCAGGACGAGTACTATAAGAAGACTATGGATCTTGCCCGTCGCCTGGCGGAAAAAGGTTTTGCCGTGATTACTGGAGGGGGTCCGGGAATCATGGAGGCCGCTAACAGAGGAGCTGCCGAAGGCGGCGGAAAATCGGTGGGAATGAACATAAAGCTTCCTTTTGAGCAGAAGCCGAATTCCTATTCCAATGTCAATATTGATTATAAATATTTCTTCATCCGCAAGGTGATGTTTGTGAAATACGCCATGGCCTATGTCATTCTTCCCGGAGGGTTCGGCACCATGGATGAATTTTTCGAAGCCCTGACCCTGATTCAGACCAAGAGGATCAAGGCCTTCCCGGTGATTCTCATGGGAAGCGACTACTGGTCCGGCCTTCTGGAATGGATGAAGTCCACCATGATACGCGAGGGTAAAATCCTGCCCGAAGACCTCGATCTCATCCAGGTGCTGGACGACCCGGATCAGGTGGTAAAGCATATCCAGAAATTTGTTATCATTTAATCTCCTGCCAGAACACGTGTGGCCATCCGGAAAAATGGATCACGATTCAATCTCCGAGAAAGTTCTTGCCGATATAAAAAGGGGAAAGATCGCTTCATGTTATCTCCTCTATGGTGACGAGGAATATCTGATCAGTGAAACACTCAAAGAGATGATCGTGCTGATTCTGCCTGACGGGGGCAGGGACCTGAACCTTGTATACATGGACGGGGATCGCGAAGATGTAGACCGTCTGCGCGAAGCCCTGCTCACCCCCCCCCTCATTCCAGGGAAAAAGATCGTCGTACTCAGGGACACGCGCCTGTTGTATTCCCGACAGTCCCTGCCGGATCTGGCAAGGAAGATCAGGGAAAATCTTGATCACGATCCCCTGCGGGCATCCAGAGATTTCATGAATTTTCTGAGGATGGCCGGGTGGAAACTGGACGATTTCAGGGACGAAAACTGGAAGACGATCGGCGAAGACCAATGGAGCCGGATCACGGGAGGAGATGAGCCGGGCGAAAGGGATAAATGGCTTCCAAAAATTGTGGACATCTGCGTCAGAGAGGGTCTTGCAGACAAAGAGCTTCTCGACGGGGAGGAGGAAATCAGTAAAATATTATCTTCAGAAATTCCCGAAGGTCATTGCCTTATTATAACGGCCGGAGCCGTTGATAAAAGGAAGAGGCTCTTCAAGGTCATGGCTGAAAGAGGCGTTGTTCTGAATTTCAACCGGTCCAAGGTCGAGGAGAAACAGAAAGGCCAGATGCTGGAAGCGGCAGGAGACGTTCTGCGCAAGAAGGGAAAGTCCATGGATCCGGAGGCGATGATTGCGCTGGGGCGAAAAACGGGATTCGATCTCAGGAAATCCGTGGCGGAGCTTGAAAAGCTTATCGCTTATACGGGAGAGCGGCGGCGGATCGGGGAAACGGATGTTGAGGATATCGTGGGCAAGACAAAGGAAGATTCCATCTTTGAGTTGACGGCCTCATTGACGGGTAAAAATCCGGGCAAGGCCCTTTTGACCATGAAGGATCTTCTTGACCAGGGCGTCCATTCCCTCGTGATCCTTGCCATGATCATCCGGGAAATGCGTTTTCTTCTTCATGCGAAATTGCTGATTGCAACAGGAAGGTTCAGCCTTTTTGATTCCCGAATGGACTTCAGCCGCTTTCAAAAAACCATCCTTCCCATCTTGAAGGAATGGTCCTCCGCGAGCGGGGACCGCCTGGAATTGGCCGGACAGCATCCCTACGTCATTTACAACGCCTTTAAATTTTCCGAGCGGTTTTCCAGGGATGAACTGGTGCGCCATCTGGAGTCTCTTCTGGACGTTGATCTTGCGCTTAAGACAACGGGACAGGACCCGCGTCTGCTCATGGAGCGTCTGATCATTTCTCTATGCAGCGGTTGATATTT
>CAYXFF010000013.1:0-4325 GCA_964464185.1 uncultured Syntrophaceae bacterium
ATGAGGATGCTGCCGAGAACGCCCTCGAACTCCGAGGCAATATCGGCGCCTCCCGGTCCGTCGAAGGGAAGGACGGCCACCGTTCGGGTCAGCGACGCATCGTGATACTGGGCCGGCTGGAGCATGTTGACCTTGATCTTCGTCGCGCATCCTCCGGCTGCCGTCAAGGCAAAGACGAGCAGAATGAAAACGCCCGGCCGAACAAGGGATCGATTTGCAAAGCGATTGAATTTTTCCATTTTTTCTCTCCAGATAAAATCGTTGATCCGGTCTCCCGAGGCGGCAAGGCGGCTGATCCTTTTTGTCCACTATAAACGGTTTTGCTCACGATTCAAGGGGAAATTGCAGGTCATCGGAATCCTCTAACATAAAAAACAGGGGCTCCATTAGAGCCCCTGACGTCAAGTATCATCCTTTTTTTAAATTCTGTCCGATATTAACCCCAGTCTTCTATCTGGATATCTTCGCAAAGTCCGAGCATGTTGCGAACCCATTTTTCATTTTCCTTAATCCAATTGTCTGCTTCCTGCTTTGAGATCTCTCCGCCCTTCACGAGGGCGACGGCTGATTCCAGCTTGCTCGCTCAGAGGCAGTAATGACGCAGGAATTTGGCCAGGCGGGGTCTGCTATCCAGGAGCCCCAGCCGGGTAACCGTCAGGACATTTCTCTTCTGGTCCATGAAATTGGGGCCCAGGTCGATCACCCGATTCCTATATTTCGCATAATAGGTCTTTTGCTCGGGCAGTACCACGCTTAATGACGCATCATATCGGCCTTCAGCAAGCCCCTTCCACATTTCTTTCACACTCACTTTGTGAAGGTCCACTTTAAGGCCGACCATGTCTTCAAGGATGTATTTAAACATGTAAGTTTTTGCGATGGATTCCTCGGTATCGCAATAGGCCATCCGGATGCTTTGCGAAGCCGCTATCGAGAGGGATGAAAAGATTAGAAACACCAGAAGGGTTCCCAAGGCCATGGAAATGACAATGCGCTTCATGATAGACCTCCTTGAAATGAACGTTTCCTGTGAGGGGTCGGGGTGATCCTGAGGAGGGAGACAAGAGATTCACCCCGGCCCGTTTGCCGTCATACGCCCGCCCTGAATTCTATCGTGTCCCCGTTTCCGAGGTAAGCCGTATCTTTGGAACGGAACCTCGCTGTTCCCCGTACCACAGGATAACCCGCCTGTATGAATTTTTTGGCGCATGTGATCCCTGTACAGTGGTTGCACCCGATTTTTTCGAAGTTATATTTCCTTAAGGCGAAAACGAGGTCGTCGTACTTGGGATCCCAGTCTTCAAAGGGGGAGATGTGAAGTCCGCCGTAAATACCGTAGTTTTTCTTGTACTTGATGGTATTATGGGCCGTTTCGGCAAATTGGATGATGCTCTGGTGACAACATCCCGTCACGGACACCATTCCTGCGTCCTTGATGTTGAAGTACAGGGACTGTTCGCCGTAAACCCGGCAGATGATGGGAATAGCGAAGACATAGGTTGCGCAGCCCGGAAAAAGTGGGTTAAGCCCGGGCTTCACAACCGTTAGCTTCCCTCTGTAGCCGCAATCCTTGATGTATTGCCGGCCTTCCATGTAGAACCCCTCCGGAATCAACATGGGTATTTCGGGGTTGTATTTTACGGTTACCGGAAGCCCCCAGAAGTGGTCGAAATGCTCATGGGAGATGACGAGACAGTCGATCTCTCTTCTGGTCAGCATCTTGTCGATACCCTCACGCTGGAAGCTTTTTTCCATCCAGTCGAATGCCCAGCCTGAATCAAGGAGGATTTTCTTTCTTGATCCGTCCAGGAGTTCCACATCGATGAGACAGGCGAACCCGCCTGCATTTTCCGGATGGACGGCATTCTCCACCTGGAACTGCCAGGCCTTTTCCAGATTGTTCGGGAGCCATTGCTTGATCTCCTTGATCCCTTTCTCATAGGACCCTTTTCCCAGTTGTCCTTTCTTTTCCGCAAAAGGAGGCCAGTTATAGGTGTACTGGTTGACCAGAAGCCCTCCCGAGCCCTTGATGTCGCCCATCAGGTTCTTGTTGTCGAACCAGCTGGTTTCCGAGACGTTGGTGATTTTGATGCTTTTGCACTCGCCGATGTCGATATTCTTCGGTGCGGCCTTTGCTAAATGGGACTTCCGCCAAGGGCTGTATGAATAGATGCCCATGGAGCCGAGGGTTCCGGCGGCGCCCCCCACGATGAGCCCCTTGACAAAATCGCGGCGATTCATCCCTTTTTTTTCTTCTTCTGCCATGGATAACCTCCTTTACTGAAGAGAACCACTCGCCTTTAAGAGGCGCGGATTGTGTTGAACGTTCTATGTTATTTTGCTCAGCATCCAGTTCCATTTGCCCATGATGGGCAAGACCCATACAATAGCGGCGTACACGAGGATGCCCACAAAGATGCCCACAAAGATGCCGATTTTATATTCCTTGCTCATTTTTCAACCTCCTCTGCATGACCTGCTTCCGGCGCGTTGACTTTTTTCCAACCGGGCCAATTGTCCATGAACCAATGGTTGATCAGCATGAGGTTGATCAACCAGATGGTCGGGATCATGGGAAACTGCTGAGGATGGGAGTATCCCTTTTGCGTCCCTAACACCAGATGGCTGATGTTATAATAGAGCCAATAGACCGCAATTCCTCCCACGATCGCGATGAGGGTACGGATCAGCCAGTTCACGGGTATGCTGAACTTACGGGGCCAGTTGTTGCAGTAAAAGGTGACGAAGAGGGCCGGAAGGAGGAAAAATACCATCATCTCACCGACATGAAGCCAGCGCCAGTCCGGGGCGGCATCCCGCCGGGTTCCCCGGATAGCCGGGCCCCACCACAATTCCTGTGCAAAGTAAAGGAACAGAAAACAGCACCAGGCAATGGCGATGATGCCGAAGAACGCCACAAGCCGCCGGGTCCAGTCGTTCTTGATGATCCGGAAGGGGTATCGTTCCCAGATGCTCTCATACGTCCAGACGATGATGGTGCAGCACATGATCCAGGCCACGTGGAAGTTGCCGCTGACCGTGTCGGCGAACTTCTCCCAATAGGGCGGAGCGATGGAGCAGAAATACTGCCAGGGATAATAGAGGATGCCCATGTGGGGATGCATGGTGCAGAAATAGACGATAGTGCCTATAAAGAAGGTGACGATGAGAACGGTCGTACCCAACGCCGGTTGTTTAAGGTTTTGCCAGGGGGCCATCTCCATCGCCACCGGCCAGGAGGGGCTCAGCCATGATGCAATGGCGGCGAACATGAGGCAGGCCAGGGCCGCGTATTCGACAGCGAAGAACTCCGTAACGCCCGGCAGCTTCGTCAATTGGTTGGGATTGAAGTAGGCCATTGACAGGTTTCCCAGAAGCCCTTCAAAGAAACCCTTGATGAGTATCACGAGAATGATCACGGAAACCGTCGTCATCACGACCCCTTTCAAAACAGGGTGCCAGTTTTCCAACTGGTGTCTCCTGAACGGCCAGTAATAATAAACATAAACCATCCAGATCAACACGATCAGTGTCCACCGGGTGTACATGTATCCGACGTAAGGGGTATACATCCGCAACCATCCCCGGGGATCCTGAAAAATCCACCATGTCACGTAGAAGACCGCCAACAGAAAGATCGTGTTGACAATCTGCGGCCATGGCGCGGGCCATCGGGGAACGAGCTTGCGTTCCTCGAGGTAGCCCTCACCGTAACGTTCTTCGACTTTCCCTTCCATAGAAACCCTCCTTTCCTGAAGCTGAGTCGCTCGCTCCTCTTCCTTTATCGAAAAATGATTTATGTCTTTTCAAGATGCGAGAAAATGTCCCGGGCGATCTCCTCCCGGCTTCTCCCCTCGACCCTGATCCCCCGCCTGACAGCCTCCTCGATGAGCATCTCACCGGCCTCGGACAGAAGCGGGTAACAGCTCTCAAAAGATTCGAAATAATCCCGCTTTGGATCTTCCACCCTGTTCGAACCGATGAGTTCTTCGAGCAGTCTGACCCCCGACCCGAGAAGATCCCGGGTGAAAAAATCTCTTCTGCTTTTATCAACAGCCATGTTTACCTTCCGGCCTTACGCTCAACAAATCGTCAGTTGACAATATCCCCCGATCGCAGTTCTCCTTTTATGAATCGATCGAGAACGGCATCCACATTTCCTATGACGTTGTCTATCAGGCGTATGTTCTTCTGTTTCAGCATCCTCTGGCATTCTTCCTTAGCTCCCCCGCAGATGACGGCTTCAACGCTTAGGCCGGCCAGAAACTCGGTGAGTTCAACAGATTCCAGTATTGACACGGCCACAACTTTTTTTTCCAGGATCA
>CAYXFF010000013.1:4425-5697 GCA_964464185.1 uncultured Syntrophaceae bacterium
AATTTATATTGTATCCCTTCTCATGAAACAATGTTGCATTTTGTTTCAAATATCAAACGGGCTTGTCAGGAAGAAGGCCGTGTCTCCTCATTTTTCTCCAAAGGGTCGTGCGATTGAGCTTGAGGGCCTTCGAGGCATCCTTACGGCTCCATCCGCTTCCGGCGAGCGCCGAGAGAAGCACCTTTTTCTCCATCTGTTCGAGAGTATCGGCCTTATCTGCCGTCGGCACGGCCGCCGGTCTTGCCTTTCCGGAAACCGCTTCACCGAAGAGGTACGGGGGCAGGGAATCCGCACCGATCTCGCTTTCCCGGCAGATCATGCAGGCATGATCCAGAACATGTTTCAGCTCTCTCACATTTCCAGGGTAGGGGTAGTTCAGGAGAATCCGCATCGCCTCGCCCGAGATACCGTAAATTCTCTTTCTGAGCAGCTGCGATTCGGTCAAGAGAAAGTGATCGATGAGAAGCGGGATATCGCCGGGTCTCTCGCGGAGGGGCGGGATCTCCATGCAAATGACGTTGAGCCGATAAAACAGGTCTTCCCGTAAATGCCCGTCATCCAACATTTTCCTGAGATCGCGGTTCGTCGAGGAAACGACTCGTACATTCACCTTGACGGGACGGGTGGATCCGAGGGGATAGAATTCCTTCTCATCCAACACCTGCAGGAGCTTTGCCTGGAGCTCCCGGGACAATTCTCCGATCTCATCGAGGTATATGGTGCCTCCTTCGGCCAGCTGAAAACGGCCCGCCTTGTCACCCCTGGCGTCCGTGAAGGCCCCTTTTTTGTACCCGAACAGTTCCGACTCCAGAAGAGTGGCCGGGAGGGCCGCGCAGTTTATCTTGACAAAGGGTCCCTCTTTACGGAGGCTGGAATTGTGAATCGCCCGTGCGAAAAGGTCCTTGCCGGTGCCCGTCTCGCCCAGTATGAGAACATGGGAATCCGTTTTGGCCACCGATGCGAGGATATCGAGAATCCGACGAACTTTCTCATCCTTTGCGATGATGTCCTCGAAGGTGTAAAAGTTCTGTAAGGTCTTTTCCAGGATCACACGAACGGAATCATCCAGGAAGGATTCAACCCCGCCGATGGCTTTTCCCCGATCATCACGGATCACGGCACAGTTGACATCCACAGGGATCTCCGCGTTTTTTTTCGTGAGGATTTTGTTTCTGGCCCGAACAACATTCGTACCGGTATCGATGGCGCGCCGGAGGAAACAGCCTTCCTGGCAAAGTTCCGTCCTGAAAATCTCGTAGCATTTGCAGGCCA
>CAYXFF010000013.1:5797-21585 GCA_964464185.1 uncultured Syntrophaceae bacterium
CGGGAGGTTTATCTTGATTACGCTCAGGGAATTTCAGCCGACAGGCGTCATCGGGGAGCCGGACATTGGGTTGCCGGGTCTGATGGAAAACCTCTTCATCAGGACCTTTTACGAACCCCGGATCAAGGAGAAGATCGGTTGGATCGGCATCACCTATCGGGCCGGCCTCTCGGGGAGTTGGACTCTGAAGCTGAAGGGCCGGACGGGGATCTACTGCCTGAGTTACCGCAGAAAAGAAGAGGAAGAGGGCTGGCTTCACGGCAGTTTTGATCTTCAGTATTTCCCCTTGAGAGATGAGCCTCTGCTCGATCTCTTCTCGATTCGGGAAAATCTCCTTCGCCAGGATCACGGGTTCGAAACCTGGGTCCGTCATTTTCCAGGCGAAGAAGATCCCCTCGAAAACGCCTTCATCGTCGGAAGGATTTTCCTTTCCGTGGACCGGGAAGAAAAGAATCTCTTCCTCTCTCTGTGGAGTCCGCTTCGATGGATTGAGTTCCGCAGGGAGGGCCTTTCTCTCGCCCGGGAGGATGGGACCCGCCTGGAGGTGCTTCCGCCGGGCGGGAAAGACCGCGACGTGCCGGCCTTCGCGCTTTCCTGGGCCTTCTTCGACAGGCTCGTACAGGCCTTTGCCTATCATTTCAAGGGAGCGCCGGTTCAGGCTTCCCTGAAAAAGCGAAAGGCGCCTGTCTGGGAGATCACAGGGGATCATGAATGGGTGCCGCGGGCCGGGCAGGAAACGAGCGAGTATTTTGCAACCGTTGGATTCGGTCCACTGAGCGGCCAGGCACAAGATCCCCGCATCGATCGGCTTCCTGAGTTTTGCTTGGATATTGGTGGTCAATCGAGGGATTTGCCTCCAAAAATGATCTGGGTCATCAAACCGGGGGCGGGAAATCCTCGGGGCATGACGCGCCTGTGGTGGGAGGCTCCTCAATGGGAGGTGAAAAGGGGCGCCGGTCCTTTTCAGGCCCTTGGAATACAGTACCGTCCGCCCCTTCTGGTGATTACCGGCTTCCTCGGCAGCGGCAAGACAACGCTTCTGAATCAGATTGTCGAATACAAGACCCTCATGGCCAACCGGTTTGTCGCAGTGATTCAAAACGAGGTGGGGTCCGTCAGCGTCGACGAATCCCTTGTGGACAGCGCTTACAACGTCACTTCCATGGAAGAGGGCTGCGTGTGCTGCACCCTTCTCGGTGATCTCCGGAATGCCGTGCGCCGGATCTGTCTGGAGTTCGACCCCGACATGATTATTCTTGAAACGACCGGCGTGGCCGATCCCTCAAATATCATCGAGGAGTTGCCCGCCCTCGAGGATTTTGTCCGCTTCGATTCCGTGGTGACCGTTGTGGACGGGGCCAATTTCGGCAAGGTCCTTGAGGCGTACCCGGTTGCCAGATCCCAGGTTAAAAGTGCCGGCTTGATTATTCTGAACAAGATTGATCTTCTGACCGAAACAGAAAAAAAAGATGTTGAGAAGGGCATCCGCCTGATCAACCCTCGTGCCCCGATCATACCGACCGCCCACGCGTCCATCCAGCCGGGTCTCCTTTTTTCCACGGAGGACGACACGGATATCCTGCGCTCCCCGGATCCGGAGGCAGCGCCGGTCAGAAACGGTCATGACGGCCTGTCTTCAAAGGTGCTTCAGACGGATATTCATTCCCAGAGAATCATCAGTTTTGCCGTTAGGATTCCGGGGATTTTCGACCCGCAGCGATTAACCCATTTCCTCGACCACATTCCGGATTCGGTCTATCGCCTGAAGGGCATCGTGCGGATAGCCGGCGTGAAACAAACACAGCTTCTCCAGTATGTATCCGACCGCTATGAATTCACCAACCATTACGGCACGGGGATCGAGCCGAACTCTCTTGTCTTCATCGGCCGTGACATGAACCGGCAGGAATTTGAAAGCGGGCTCAAGTCGTGCCTTGCGGATCCATGAGATGAAAACAGCATCCGGATTTCAATCAAGATGGTAAATCATGCACAGGTTTGACAGCGTTTGCCTCGCCTGCGGCAGATAAAGGGGATCGGGAGTTCCCCTTCGGCCGGATGCTATCGCTTCCGGCCGACGTAAAACTGCCTGAGATGGTATTCCAGATAGGACTTGAAGAGATTTTCTGGAATGCTCTTCCGGAGGACATCGATTCCCATCCGGGAAAGGTCCTTTGCCGTCAGGTGGCAGGCCGTGTATCCCGTGACGATGATGTGGCCCCTCTCCTGAAGTCTTCCTGCGGCTTTCTCGAAAATGATCCCTGCCGTGTCTCTCGAAATGACCTGTTTGTTTAGAAGGCCGCAGCAGATGATGATGTCAAACCGCAGATCCCCGGGAAGAACCGACTCCAGATCTTCGCAGTCGCCCTCCATGATATTGGCGTTTTTCTTCTCCTTGGCGGCCTGGATGTTGTCGGCGTTGATGTCGACCCCGTAACATTCAAGATCGGGGATGTGCATCGAGCAGGTCTCGATGAGGTCCCCGCATCCGCAGCCCATGTCGAGGAGCCTCCGGGGAAGGCGCGGTGCGGGCTCATCGGTCCCTGCGGGACAGCTCGGATGCAGATTCGTTTTTTGCTGAACGGCGGTTCCTTCGATCGCCTCGATGGCGTTGACGATTTCGGGGTAGATATGGTCCCTGTAGATGCGAATCTCTTTTGTTTCGTCAAAACGGTTCCAGGCACAGGGCCGGGCGCGATACCTTTCGGGAATGATCAATTCCACCTCGCTGCCCTTCCTGGAAGAGAGATAAGACACCAGGCATGCCTCTTCCTCCCCCTTGACGGGATGCCCTGTGATGTCCGGCCATAACCCGGCGATGTCCTCGATCTCAGCCTCGCGGACCATCACAGCGATTGGCCGATAGATCGTTTCCCCCGTCTGCTCGTCCAGGACGTCTCCCTGGACAAAGTCGCAGTCCCCGCAGCGCACGAGGTTGAACCAGACTCCGGAAACCGTCATCGGTGGACGGCTCCGGATCGTCGCGATCAGTTCTTCGTATTGCCTGTCCGTTAACCGGTTCATGTCCCTTGCCCGTGAAAGGTTTCGAGTTCCTTCCCGCCGCGCTTCGAATCCCGCAGGCGCCGGGAGACATGGACCCAAAACCGTCGGCCTTGGGTCACTGGGGCTTATCCTCCGGAAGCTTTTCGCCCAGGGCCAGGCGGCAGATATCGCTGATCATGTAATTGGCCATCCCCGCCTCGCGGACCTTTTTGTTGAGTGAGGCGAAACACATGGCGCAGAGATAGACCATGGCCTCGGCTCCAAAGTCCTTCGCGTCCTTCACGTTCATGACCCGGAAAGGCTCGAAGTTTTTCCCCCTGGGGAAAAGCTTGAGGTTCGGTCCCGCCGTCTCGATCCCGCAGCACAGGGCGTTGATTCCATCATACTGACGCGGAACCCTTTCCACACCGATCATCTCAAATATCTCGTCAAGGAATGGTTCTTTCTCCGCTGAGTAACGGGAGGCGCAGGGGCGCTGGTAAGCCACTTTCATGTTCAACTTCCGGACATCATTCTTGTGTTCTTTGAGATAGTCCCGAAGATATTCAAACAGGTGCACGGGCCGGAAAGGCAGTTTGACGCCGTATTCAGGGGCGATGCCCTTCAGGATGGCGTAGCAGTCGTCATGGATAAATACGATCTCTTTCGCGCCCGACTTCGCGAGATTGTCCACCATCGCCTGCAGCCTGTCTCTCATGATGGTCTCGTTGCCCATGTGGGCGAAGAGCACGTTGCAGAAGTAGTGCTTTCCTTTCAGGAGGGGGAGCGCTTCGAAGAGCTGTCCCTGGATCGCCCAGGGCATGTTTCCCTGCATGACGCAGATGGACATGACCCTGTCTTTCGGGGGCACGGGCCTCGGCTCGCCTTCCGGCTTGAATCGCTCCGCCATCTGGGCCAGCAGGGCCGGATCGGACAACCCTCCCGCCTCCTCCATCCGCTTCAGAATCAGGTCAAAAGGACGGGCCCCCCGGGTGCAGTATTCGTCGCAGGCCATACAGGTGACGCAATCGCGGAGCCAATCCACCTTCTCACCCTGAACCAGCTTTTTAAATTCTCTGCTTCCGCTTTCCTTATCAAAGGGCAGATAATAGCATCGCGAAAGACACTCCCCGCAAAAATCGCATTTCTCCTCGTGAAACATAGATCCTCCTCACTGTTGTTTTTTTGTACCGACGCTCGTCACGGCCGCAGCGGCTAAGCGGCAAACGTCAGCTTTGTTCCCGACATGTTCAGGATAAACTGCTCCGGCATCTCCCGTTCCATATGCATGATCGCCTTTCTGCCGGTGCAGTGGGTCGGGACGACATAAGCCGGATTGATTTTTTTCAGCTCCTCCGTCGTCCGTCCGATAATGGGTTCGAAGGCCGGACCGGAAAGATGAAAGCCTCCCATGACGACATGGACTTTATCGACACCCGTCACTTCGCGGGCATACTGAACGGTATTGACGATTCCCGAATGAGCGCAGCCGGACAGCACCACGAGCCCTTTCCCCTTCACATTCATCACGACGGAGGTGTCGTCCTCGATGGGGTCCCATTTTTCAACGCCCTCTTCCTGAAAATGAGCGATGGGGAACCCCCTCTCAAAGTCTGTCCGGCGGGGAATTTCGCCCAGGAACAAGACGGCACCGTCCAGAAGGAGTCGGGGGGGTCGGGACTCGACCACGGTTACACCCGTCTTTTCAGCCATCTCCCGGGTGAATTTGGGAAAATAGATCTTCCGCTGCTCGCCCACCTTGAGATACCTAGGTGCTTTATAGACCGCAGGGTGAATATAAAATTCCATGCCCTTCCGGCCGATCATTTCGACGAGCTGTTCAAATCCCCCCAGGTGATCACTGTGTCCGTGCGAGAGGGCAAGAACTTCTATCTCGCTCATATCCACCCCCAGCACCTTCGCGTTATAGGCAGCCCCGCCCTCAGAAAATCCGAAATCGAAGAGCAGCGTTCTGGTCCGACCCTCGACCGTCGTCCTGACGACGGCGGAATAGCCGTGCTCCGCGATAACGGAATTTCGGATCTCCCCTGCCTTCAGGGGCGTGGCCCGCGAAATCACCGCATTGTTGTCCGTCACCGTGATATCGATATAATTGTCCTGCAGCGTCAGAATTTCGACCTTCTCCGCTTCTCGAATGTGAATATCACCTTTCATATATCCTCCTTTTTTATCTCTGGCGTTGAGAGGTGCAAGGCCGGGCAGACCTCATTTGTTAAACCGCTTGTCCGAACGGACCGCCGAAAGGCCGCCTGCCCGTGACGACAGCCAGCCGGTTCTCACTGCCTTCCTTGCGTCGAAGGCCGGCACGTAGGGCTTGATATCCAGAAGAGGGGTCCCGTCAAGGATGTCCACATCTTCGATGCGCAGGATGGATCCCTCAACCCTCAACAGCCTCACGAGCGATATACCGGCGGCATTGGGCCGTCTCGGAGCTCGGGTGGCAAATACGCCGCGCAGATGGTCATCCAGGAACGGTTTCACGCGCAGCGTGTATCCCCTGGACCGGTGGAAATGGTAGATCAGGATAATATGCGAAAAGCCCTCCAGATCCTTGAGCCCGTCGACGAACATTTCAAAGATCTCCACCGAACCCGCAACACCCTTCGCGGCCGCCGACTGGATGGGCATGCCCTCGATGCTTTTGAAGGGTGATCGGATCACGCCGATGGGAGTGTATTGTATTTTATCCATGTGACCCCGAGCGCTTTTTCCCGACGGCGTAATCCCGCAGGGCCCTGTGCAGGGTGATGGAGGCCAGCAGGGCGCAATGCTGGTCGCTCTCCGGCAGACCTCCCAGATGATCCAGGATGGCGCTCTGGCTGATTTTCAGGCAGTTCCTCGGCGATTTTCCCTTCGCCATTTCCGTCGCGGCGGAAATGGCGGCGTGAGAGGTCATGCATCCGTCCGTCGTATAGCGGATGTCTTCGATCTGTCCGTTTTTCACGCGGAGAAATATTTCAACCGTATCCCCGCATGGCCCTGTGAACTTCGCGTATCCGTCGGGATCACTGATCGTTCCGTTATTTCTTGGGGCCGTCCCGTAGTCGATGACCTTTTCCGAATACCGCCCCCCTGTCTTTTCGTACAGGATCCTGAGGATCTCTGCTTTTATTTTCTCTTCTTCCATACTCAACCCCTGTCTTTCTTTGATACCCCATCAGAGATGGCGTGCCGCCGGCTGACCCTTGAGGAGCCGTTCGCGGAACCACTTCTATATTCCGACAGGCGTTGTTTTGTCAATGATGATGGAGCCATTTCGTCGCAAACATGAGCAGGATGCCGAAAAGGAAAAACGTGATGGACAACGTTTAAGTTTTGCCCCTTCTCAGCATCGTAAGTTTTTTGCTGATCGGCTCGACACGGACTTTCTCGGCATCGTATACGGAAACGCAGTTCGTCCCTCTGAAAAAACCCTTGATTCCGCCCATGATTTCCCTTGACAAGGGAACTTCCCTGCTCGGCCTCAGAGGCGTATTGATTTGAACTTCATCGGGGCTGATCTCCCTGGCTATCCAGGAGATTTCACGGGCCGAATCCTTGTTGGAATGAACAAACATGATCTGAAGAGCCATCTTCCCTTTAAAATCGGCTCTGAACCGCTTGAGTCCTTCCAGAACATCTTGCCAGGCGATCCCCGGCGCGGGGCGGTTGACCGCCTCAAAAGACGCCTGGGAACAGGCATCAAGCTTTGCTATGACGTAATCGGCGGAGAAAAGATCCTCTCTCACATCCTCCCGGGAAATCAAAGAAGCATTCGTCAAGACGGCTATCGGCTCTCCTCGAATGCGTCGGACGGCTGACATCACTTCTCCCAGGTTCTGTGCAAGGGTCGGTTCGCCGATACCGGAAAACGTTAGATAGTCGATCACGACTTCCGGCAGCTCAGCCATCTCTTTCAGTACTTTTTCCGCGGGAACATACAACCGCCTCTCTGTCGTATAGGCCTGTGTCCTGCCGAGCTGGCAATAGCAACAGTCAAAGTTGCAGACCTTTGAATCCTGGGATAGAAGGTCAATGCCCAAAGACGCCCCCAACCGCCAGGAATCTACGGGACCATAAAGGTATTTGTAATCTTTTTTCATTTGGGTGCCGCCAGGAAATCCTCAATTCCTTTCTGGATTTGCATAAAGGCCTTGGCGGAGGGCGTGTCCCTTTTTAAAGAGATGAACGGAACGCCTTGATCGGCCAACTCCACCTGTTCGGGTTCGAAAGGAATTCGTCCGAGAAAGGGCACGCCAAGTTCGAGGGCCGCCTTTTCCCCGCCTCCTTTTTTGAAGATAGCCGTTTCCTGATGGCAATGAGGACAGACAAACCCGCTCATGTTTTCGATGATGCCGATCACAGGGATGTGAAGCTGCCGGGCAAACAAAACGCTTTTACGGGCGTCGAGAATCGAAATGTCCTGGGGGGTTGTCACGATCACCGCGCCTCCGATCTCCGGGATGAGCTGGCAGACGCTCAGCGGTTCATCGCCTGTGCCGGGCGGGGAATCGATGATCAGGTAATCCAGCTTCCCCCAATTCACATCGCCGAGAAGCTGCTTGATGGCTGTCGCTTTCAAGGGACCCCGCCATATGATGGGGATATCCGGATCATGCGCCGTCAATGCGAGGCTGACCGCCCCCAGCTCCGGCAGAACCATCACCGGTTCGATCCCATCTGCGGAGCCCCCGAGGGACTCCTTTTCAATCCCCAGCATCTTGGCTATATTCGGCCCGTGAAGGTCGGTGTCCAGGAGGCCGACCTTTTTGTGGGACAGGGCGAGGGCGTAAGATAGATTCACGGCGACGGATGTCTTTCCCACGCCGCCTTTGCCGCTCATGACAATGAGCTTATGCCGTATCAAGGACATCCTTTCCTTGAGGCGATTTTCCTGATCCAGTTTCTCCGCTTGAATGGCTTGCTTCATGACATATCTCCTGATTGTAAATTTTATTTAAAAACGTTAAAAAATTCCGATCAACGGCTCGATCTCACGAAAGGATAAAAACAGCCGCTGCCAGAACCGTCGTGTAACCTTCATGTTTCACGATGCTGGACTGCGTCACATTCCGTGTGCCGACAATTTTCCCGCTGATCCGGAAGATTTCCTTTTTTTCATCCCAGCTTTCATCAACGTTGAAATCGATCCCGAGCGTGGATGCGAGCATCGCCGCCGCCAGATCCTCGGCGTAGTCCCCGGCCTGTTTTTCCGTCTGCCCGTAAGCGTGATGCTCGCTGATATAACCGTAAGCTTTTTGATCGGCCGGGATCGCGCATCCGACGGAGGCCGCCAAAAGCCTCCGCGGTTCGTTGCTGCAGCAACGGCTCATCACGCAATACGTTAGGGCTCCGGCTTTCATCTCTTTCAGTCCCTGAACCTTCGGGATCAGTTTACAGCCGGGAGGGATAATGCTCGAGACCTGGACGAGGTTGCATTTTTCTATGCCGGCATCGCGAAGAGCCAGTTCGAAGGAATGCAGTTTCTCCTTATGGATGCCAACGCCCTTGGTGAGAAATATTTTTTGCGGAACATAGGGTCTCAATTCCGATCTCCTTTCATTCTTACCGTCCGCCGGCCAGAACCGACGCCACTTTATTCCAGGCGGATGTGATTTCATGCGCTACAGGATCCCGGGAAAACTCCACAAAGGGGACGCCCTTCACCAGGGATCGAGGCACCTCCACGGAGAACGAAATTTTGCCCATGATTTCGATCCCGATCGAGTCGCAGAGTCTCTCAATCTCCTCTGCATTGTCCAGGTTCAGGTCGAACTTGTTGATCACGACCCCGGCAGGGATCTGAAAATGGCGAGTTAAATCGATGATTCTTGACAGGTCGTGGATGCCCGACACGGTGGGTTCGGTAATGATGACGGCAAGGTTTGTATCGGTGAGCGAGGCCAGCACGGGGCAGCCAATCCCCGGGGAACCGTCGATGATCACATAATCCAGATGGCGCGATTGTGCAATTCCTTTTGCCGCCTCCCGGACGCAGGCCACCAGTTTCCCCGAATTCTCCTGGGCGATTCCCAGTTGCGCGTGGACGAAAGGCCCGTAGGCCGTCTCCGAGATGTACCACTCGCCGCAGAGGTTTTCCCTCATCTCGATGGCTTCGACGGGACAGATGCGGGCACAGAGTCCGCAGCCTTCGCATGCGAGGGGATCGACAACGAAATCGTCACCGCCCTCGTCAATCGAGTGAAAACGGCACACCTCAGCGCAGTTGCCGCAGGCTGTGCACAGGGCCGGGTCGATCCATGCCGTCTTTCCGCTCCGGAACTCGTGTCGTTCCACTATGCGAGGATTGAGCAGCAGGTGGAGGTCCGCCGCGTCGACGTCACAGTCCACCATGACCTTGCTCGACGCCAGCGCGGCAAGCGAGGCTGTGAAGATCGTCTTACCCGTGCCCCCTTTTCCGCTGATGATTACGATCTGTTTCATAATGATTCCTGATATCCTTGAAGAGGGTCCGGAATTTCTCCGCGTAATCCCTGTCCTTCTCGATGATGTTGATTCCTCTGGAATAAAACTCCGCAATGACCCGGTCGAAGGGGATGCGCATCAGGACCGGGATCTCGTTTTCCCTTGCATAGGTCTCCACCTTGTCATCACCGATGTCGCACCGGTTAATGACAAGCCCGTGCGGGATCTTCATGACCCTCAGCACCTCGACGGCGAGGACGAGGTCGTTCAACCCGAACGGGGTTGGTTCCGTGACGAGCAGGCAGTAATCGCTTCCATCAAGGGCGTTGATGACCGGGCACGATGTGCCCGGGGGCGCGTCGATGATGATCGTCCGGGTCCGGTCGATATGCCTCTTGACTTGCCGGATCAGCGGAGGGGACATGGCCTCGCCGATATGCAGGCGGCCGTGTGCGAAACGGATGCTCCCGGCTTGTCCCGTCTCGACGACACCGATCTCCCGGTGAACCTCACGGATTGCGCCCTCGGGACAAAGGAGGGAGCAGGCCCCGCAGCTGTGGCATAGATTCGAAAAGACGAGGACGCCGCCCTTCGTGCCGGCATTCGGAGGGATGACTGCAATGCTGTTGAAGGCGCAGACTTCCGCGCATTTCCCGCAGTACGTGCACCTCTCCTCGATGATCTCGGGCACCATGACCCGGGCCGGCGTCTTCTCCGTGAGATCCGGTTTCAGGAAGAGATGGGCGTTCGGTTCCTCCACGTCGCAGTCGATGAATTGAACATCTCCCAGCGCGAGAGCCAGGTTGACTGCGACCGTCGTCTTGCCCGTTCCGCCTTTTCCGCTTGCCACCGAGATGATCATTCCTTAAGGTTCTCTTTCTCTTACCATCTTCGACTTGCATTCCGGGCATTCCTGCTCACTGCAGGGGAAACCGGCTTTGTGCAGCATTTTAAGGCCGCAGTTGGGGCAGACGCAATAACCGCCGGCGCCAAAGCCCGGGCGATTTTCGCCTCTTCGGCCCATTCCGCCTCTCCCCTGTCTTCCTCTCTCGCCCTGGCGAGGGGGTCCTGTTCCATCTTTAAAGGGCATCAAGATCACCTCCTCTATTTCTTATAAATACCCGATTTTGAATCGGCTGTCGGCGCCTGGGTTTTCGCAAGGGTTTCTTTCTTTTACCTTATTTCCCGTCAGAACGGCTTTCACTCCCTGACCATGAGCGTCCCGCACTCGGAGCATTTGACCGTGTAGCAGGGCACGCCGGGAGTGTGAGGCTTTCTCGTCCCGCAGTTCGGGCATAGGCAGCCTCCTCCGGGACCGGCGCCCGCCCGGGTGCCGGCCATCCTGCCGCGTCCACCGCCACGTCCGCCGCCGCCCCGGCCTCCGCCTCTCTGTCCTCCACCGCCCTGTCCTGTTCCTTTTCCGAACGGCATAGCTTACCTCCTATTCATGCTCTTTGAACACTCGGTCCTGCAAGGGATCGTTCCGACGGACCCACTCCATCGGCATGGCTACGTGTCCTTTTTCCTCGTTCATGTTGTAATCGAGAATCCGCTTGAGATACTCGTCGCGAGTCGCGTCGATTCTCTTCTGGTAATAATTGATGGCCTCGAGTTCCTCCCGAAGTGACTTGCGGGCCCTCTCGAAATTCAGAGGTCTCGGTTCGATCTTGTCGGTCGGTTCGAAGAACGGCATTCTTGTTTTCTTGATCTATTTCAGTCCCGCTTTCGATGCGGCCGTCGGCCCGCCTGTCGCCCGGTAGAGGCCTTTTTTGAAACCCTCCACGGCTTCGCGCACCGTTCCTGAAACCCCCGTGTAGATGGCGATGCCTCCTGCCTGTAGGGTCTGAAATGCATTGGGCCCCACGTTTCCCGTCAAAACGGCTTTGGCGCCGCGGGATGCGACGATCTGACCGGCTTGTATGCCTGCCCCTCCCGAGGCCTCGGTGCCGGCGTTGTCGATGGCCTCAAAGGCCATCGTTTCCGTGTCGACGAAGATGAAATAACGGCACCGGCCGAATCGACGTTCCACCCCGGAATCGAGGGTCGTTCCCTCCGATGTGATGCAAATCTTCATTATTTTTCTCTCCTTTGCTATTTCTGTCCGGCCGGACAGGTTCTCCCATCACGGGTTATTCGCCGTGATGATGATCGTCGTTTGGGTGATCGCAAACGCTTTTCTCGACTCCATAGCCCTTGCCTGCCCCCGGCTGGCAAAGGCTTGAACCGCCGCTCAACCTGCCTTCCAGCAGGAGAACGACGGTATCCGATACTTTTCCGGCAACGCCGATAATCGCATCCATGCCCAGGGTGCTGAAGATTTCCACAGCCCTCGGCCCCATGCCCCCCGCAATGATGCAATTCACACCCTTATCGTGGAGAAACCGGGGGATAAAACCGGGCTGGTGACCCGGGTTCTCAATCATCTCTCTGCCCACAACCCTTCCCTGATCAATGTCAAGGATGGTGAATGCGGGGCATCTTCCGAAATGGGCCGATACGTATTCCCCATCCGTGGATATGGCGACTCTCATCTTTTTCTTCTCCTGTAAATGATTAAGGGGAGGTCCCATCCCTTGAAACGCTCCCCGGGACGGCAGATGCCGCTTCCTCTATTGGTCTTCCTTTTCAAGCTCTTCCATTCGTTTCTCGAAAGACTTGAGCTGAGACTTGAGGAACTCGATCTCGCTTTTCAGGACATCCTTTTCCTCTTTGACCGTCCATCCGGGAGCTTGGGGTCCAGCCCCGTAAGGACTTCCGCCCTGCCATCCGAAGGCCGGCAAACCCTGGGCCATCCTCTGCCAACCGGGCAAACCCGTGGCATAAAACCAGTTTCTCCTGCCCCGGCCGCCGCCGCGACCGAAGAAACCAAAACCCCGGCCTCTCCCCCGGCCCCACCCCGGGTTCATGTACCCGGGCGCAGGGGAACCGGCGCAAAACCCGGCGGCCCTTCCTGTCATCGGTCCAAGACCTTCAGGACCTGTTCTATCTCCTCTTGGCATACAAACACCTCCTTTCTTTGCTAATGATAACCATTTTCATTAAATATGAAAAAATATTAAGTGCCTTATCACGACCTGTTGCACGCATCGCACAGACCGTAAAACTGTATTAGATGATTATCGATCCTGAAATTATATTTCTGGGATAAACCTTCCTCCGTTTTCTTGAGAAGAGCCACCTCTTCATCAATGAAATCGGTATAATCGATGACCCGACCGCAGCCCGTGCAGACAAGGTGGTGATGATGCCGCTTGCCCTTCGGACCTTCAGCCAGTTCATATCGGGCCCTCCCATGTCCGAAATCAAATTTATGGATCAGGCCGATATTCACGAGAATATCCAACGTCCTGTAAATGGACGTCAATCCTACCGCAGGATAGACGGGATGAATTTTCATGTAAATATCTTCAGCGCTCAGGTGTTCATTTGCCTGCGACAACACATCCAGAAGCGCTTCGCGGCCGGTTGTCATCCTGTAACCGCAGCCCCTGAACTTCCCGTGACACCACTGGCCCGGGCCCTTACCATGTCCTCTGCTCATTCAAAAAATCCTTGTAAATGAAAATGGTTTCCATTATCTTTTACCGCAAGAGGGTGCTTCTGTCAAGCCTTTTTTCGTGATAACCGTTTTCCTTTCCATTTATCCGAAAACACTTTAGTTTGATGGTCAAAGATGATATAGATTTTTCCTCAATCATACGGAAAATGAACAGGGAAATCAGGTTGGAACCCCCGATGAGATCTTCATTTTTTTTTGATTCCATGGCCATAGCATTGCCGAAAGACGACATTTTCAGGCGTCTGGGTTACCGGAAAGGTGTCACGAGGCTTGAGCCTCAAGAACTGGAAGAGATGGACCGGGCGATCGATGACGCCCTGTCTTTTATTCATCTTCGGGGGGTTGCCCGCCGGATAGCGGTTGAGGAGAAAAAATCCACGAAGACCCTGCTGTCCACCGGAGAGACCCTCAAAAGCAGGAACCTTGCCAGGATGCTCAGAAACTCGGAGGAAATCATGCTCATGGGGGCGACGGCGGGTCCGGCCGTCATGGATGCCATCCGGGACGATTCCCTTCACGGGCGGATGACCCGCGGGGTTATTCTGGATGCCGTGGCGAGCGAAATGGTGGACCACGCCCTGGACTGGATGGTTGCCTTCTTCAACCAGGATCTCAGGAGGGAGCGCAGGCAGCTAACCAAGAGGCGATTCTCGGCGGGCTACGGTGACTTCCTTCTCGAAAATCAGAAGTGGATCTATGATGCACTGGATCTCGGGCGCCTGGGCGTGGAACTTTCGGAGTCCTTCATCCTGACGCCGGAGAAATCGGTGACGGCCCTGGCGGGGATTGAAAGAGTGGAATAATAATGAAAAGCAAAGGTGACACATAAAAAACGAGGTGAGACGGTGACCGGGAAAGCGGAGATCATCAAACGCTTGAAGAAGAGGATTCTGGTGCTTGACGGCGCCATGGGGACGGAACTCCAGAAGATGGGAATGCCCTCGGGGGTGTGCCCGGAGACATGGTGCATCGAACACCCGGAGGTGATCCGGGCCGTCCATTCCGGGTATCAGAAGGCGGGCTCCGACATCGTTTACACAGCCACCTTTGGAGCGAACCGCCTGAAGCTCGCGGAGTACGGGATCTCCGACGTGAGAGACGTGAACCGGAGGCTCGCGCTCATCGCGAAAGAAGCAGTGGGAGCCGGGGCCCTCGTTGCGGGCGATATCGGCCCCACCGGCCGTTTCGTCAAGCCCTTCGGAGATCTGGATTTCGAAGAAGCTGTCGGTGTTTTCAAAGAGCAGATAGAAGGCCTTCTTGCGGGGGGCGCCGATCTCCTGGTGATAGAGACCATGATGGACATTCAGGAGGCCCGGGCCGCCCTCATCGCCGCCCGCGAAAAGACGGAAATCTTCACCATCGTCACCATGACCTTTGAAAGGGACGGCCGCACCCTGAACGGGACGGACCCCGTGACGGCGCTCATCACCCTCCAGAGTCTGGGCGCAGACGCCGTGGGATGCAACTGCTCCACGGGCCCGGAAGACATGATGCGGTTCATCGCGGCCATGAAGCCTTACGCGAAGGTCCCCCTCGTGGCGAAGCCGAACGCGGGAATCCCCGTACTCATGGACGGAAAAACCGTCTTCCGAATGGGCGCAGGCGAGTTCAGCGGGTTCGCGAAAGATTTTGTATCCGCCGGAGTGAATCTGCTCGGAGGCTGCTGCGGGACGACGCCGGAACACATTGCATTCCTGAAGAGGGAATTGCGGGCCGCACGGCCTGTCGCTCCCCTGAAAAAATCCATCGCCGCCCTGACATCGTCCAGGAAAACGGTCTTTCTGGACCGGGATAAACCCCTCAAAATCATCGGGGAGCGGATCAACCCCACGGGAAAGAAGGCCTTGAGGGAAGCCCTGCAGCAGGACTTCAGGGAAGGGAAGCTTTCTCTCATCCGGCAGATGGCCCGTGACCAGGAAAGGGAAGGGGCGGATCTTCTGGACGTCAATGTGGGCGTTCCCGGAATCGACGAGGTTCAGGCGATCATGGCCGTGGTCGATCTCCTCGCGACGGTGACCGAGCTCCCCCTGGTCATAGATTCGCCGAAGATCGAGACGATCGAAGCGGCCCTGCGGAGGTATCCGGGACGGGCACTCCTGAACTCCATCTCGGGCGAAGATGAAAAAATGGGGAAACTCCTGCCCCTGGCCGCGAAATACGGTGCCATGTTCATTCTCCTGCCCCTGGCGGAAGGGGAGGTCCCGGAAACGGCGGAGAGACGCAAGGAGATCGTCAGAAATGTTTTCGCGAGGGCGAGAATCCATGGTTTCACGAAAGACGATTTCGTTGTGGACGGGCTGGTGATGACGGTCGCGGCGAATCCGCAGGCGGCCCTGGAGACCCTGAAAACGGTGGAGTGGTGTTCCGGCCCCTTTGGCGCGAGGACGCTGCTCGGCCTTTCCAACGTCTCCTTCGGGATGCCGGAGAGGGTCTGGATGAACGCGGCATTCCTCGCCATGGCGGCGGGTAAGGGACTGACCATGGCGATTGCCAATCCCGCTCATCCGGAGTTCATGAATATCAAGATGGGGGCCGATGTCCTGGCCCGGAAAGACAGGGACGCGGCCATGTACATCGCCCGTTTTTCCGGAGCGGCCAAACCGTCAGATAAAGAAAAAATATCGAAAGACGCATCTCCATCTGAAAAGGTTTTCCAGGCCGTCCTGGAAGGCAACCGCGAGGATATCCGGGATCTCATCGAATCGGCGATGAACACGGGAGCCGCGGCCTTCGGGCTCGTCCAGGAGGTCATGATCCCGGCCATCACGGAGGTGGGGGAAAAGTTCGACAGGCGGGAGTATTTTCTTCCCCAGCTCATCGC
>CAYXFF010000013.1:21685-24956 GCA_964464185.1 uncultured Syntrophaceae bacterium
GTGACGGAGGCCTATGCGCGGTCCGTCGGCGCCGCCTACGCGAAGGACGGCGTGGAGGCCGTCCGCAGGCTGAAAGAATTATTCGGGACTTGAGGGAAACAGGAGAGGGTGATGGGAGATCAAATGGAACGGGATAAAATGAAAAAGAGGCTTGCGGAGATCATCCTGGAGCGGTCGTTCCGCTACAGCGAAGACCCGCCTTTCACACTGTCCTCGGGCAGAAAAAGCCCCTTCTATTTTGACTGCAAGCCGACCACCCTCGATCCGGAAGGGATGAACCTCATCGGCCGCCTTGTCTTTGACATGCTGAAGGATTCCCCGGTGACGGCGGCAGGCGGTCTCACCCTCGGTGCCGATCCCATCGCCAACGCGCTTTCCCTGATTTCCTACCAGCGGGGCAGGCCCATCCAATCCTTCATTGTGAGGAAGGACGCGAAGGGCCACGGGACGAAGAACAGGATCGAGGGGAACGTGAAGCCGGGCGAACGGGTCGCCGTCATCGACGACGTGGTGACCACGGGCGCCTCCACCATCACGGCGATCGAGAGCGCCCGGGAAGCGGGGCTGATCGTCGAGCGCGCCGTCGTCCTCATCGACCGGGAAGAAGGCGGCATGGAGAACATCAAGGCGCTCCTGGACCGTGTGGATCCGGTGCTGACGCGATCGGAGATCATGGTTCTTTACAGAAAGAAAAAATAGAAAGAAAGGTTGTCTGTCATCATGAAAAAAAGATGGGGAATGATTTGTTTGTGGATGATCATGGCCGCCCTCGTTCTTCCGGGCTGCGGCGGAAAGGCGGAAGAAGCGAAGGCGCCCGCAACTCCCGCGGTCACGGCACCGTCCGCCGCGGCTCCATCCCAGGCCCCGGGCACCGAAGCACCGGCCCCGGTTCCCGGCAAACCCGCAGTTGCCGAGGTTCCCGTAAAACCGCCGGAGGCCGGCATCATCGCTGTGGCCCGGTTCACTTCTGGCCAGACCGTGAATGGCGCTCCCGCCGGCTGGGTACTGGAAAGCAAATCGGGCACGCCTTTTGTCCGGATCGAGAAGGACGCGAATGCCTTTTGTCTCCACCTTTCAAGCGACAGCGAATCCTCCTTCGGCATCAGAAAAGAGATCAAGGTCAATATCAGGGAGTATCCCTTCCTGAACTGGCGGTGGAAGGTCACCCGGCTGCCGAAGGGAGGGGACGTGAGGGATACCGGCAAGGACGATCAGGCCCTTCAAATCTACATCGCTTTTCCCGCCACGGGCTGGCCGGAAAAGCTGAACACGCCCGTCGTCGGCTACATCTGGGACAACGAAGCCCCCAGGGGCTGGATGGGGAGCAGTCCCCACACGGGAGCGGGTATGCTCCGGTATGTCGTCGTGAGAAACAAGACGGACAGGCTGGGGCAGTGGTTCACGGAGAAGAGAAACATCTATCAGGACTACCAGACGCTCTTCAAGGACGTGAAGGACGGTCAGCCGTTGGGTCCGACACAGGGTGTCCAGTTCTATATCAACTCCCAGCATACCCGGAGCGCGGCTGAGAGTTACATCTGCGAGGTTTATTTCAGCAAGAGTTAGCTGCCCTCCAGACGCAGCCGGTTGACGGCGAGATGGGCCTTTCGGATGGGTTCCGGGATCCGGTAACCGGCGGAGCAAAGCAGAGCGGCGGCGGCAGCGCCTTTGAGGCCGATCCTGTGGCCGGGGGACACGTAGACCGGCTTCACCTTTTTCTTCGTGCGGAGCGCGGCTCCCACGATCTTCCCGTCGAGAAAAAGTTCAGCGTGATCGCCCGGCTCTTCCCCCACGTCGCCATGCGCCCCGACCAGCCGTTTTTTCGCGCAGCCCACCGCCGGAATGTCGAGAAGCAATCCCATGTGCGAGGCCAGTCCGAAACCCCTTGGATGGGCGATGCCCTGTCCGTCGAAGAGAGCGATATCGGGAACGCGGTTCAGCTTTTCGAAAGCCCGGCAGAGAATGGGGCCTTCTCTGAAGGTCAGAAGCCCCGGGATATAGGGGAAACGAACACGGCCCGACGATGAGACCTCCTCGACGACTTCAAAGTCCGGGAGCCTCAGCAGAACGACGGCGGCGAAAAAGAGGTCATCCCCTTTCGAATAGGAGATGTCGGCACCAGCCGCAATCTCCATCTTCACGGGGACAGGGCCGCGGAGAACCAGTCTTTCTTTCAGCCGGTCCTGGATCCGGACAGCCTCCCGGTAGTCCACTTCCCAATCATGGAGTTTTTTTACTTTCATAGAAGAGTTCCTTAGTATATTATTATCCCTGCATTCCGGGAATATTCAAGCAATTAAGTTCCGTTCCGTAAAATGTTATTGCATATTCGTAAACAATCGGATATCCAGAGAAAAAACACCGAGGTTATGCCTATGAAAGCGATCATCCGGGGAGTCATTTTCGCGTCCTGCGCTTTGCTCCTTTTTGCCTCCGGTGACAGGGCTTTTGCCCAGGGCAAGAGTGTGGATGCGGAGGGGGAGGCGGCCATTGTGAACAACGATGTCCCGTCCGCCAAGCAGGAAGCCGTTGCCAGGGCGAAGTGGTCGGCCATCGAAAAGGCCGTCGGCGTGCAGGTCAAGGCCCAGAGCTTTGTCCAGAACTTCGTACTTGTTGAAGACGCCATGAAGACAGAGGTCACGGGTGCTGTCAAGGATTACACGATTGTGTCCCAGGAAAAAAAGGCGGACATATACTGGGTGCAGATACGGGCCCGAGTCGAACCGACCAAGGCGCAGCAGGCCGTATCCGCCCTCGCTCTCAATAACTCCATCGCCGTCTTCATCCCGGCGAAGAAACCAAAGGCGGGCAGGGGAGATGAGGAGTATGAGGAGACCAATGTCCTCTCCGAAACCCTGATCGGCAAGCTCAGGAGCCAGGATTACACGGTTGTGGACATCGCCCCGACGAATGCCGTCGACGCGGCGGAGATCGAAAAAGCGGCGAAGGGCGGACAAACTCTCACCCTGAGAACCCTCATGTACAAATTTCTCTCCAATCTCCTCATCGTCGGCAAGATCGATTACAATATTTCCACCAAGAAGGGAGAGGATATCGGCTACGGTATCAGCATGCCCTTCAACAACGTGGCCGTGAAGCTCACCTACCGGCTGCTGGCGAAGAATAATCAGACGGGCAAGACCGAGGTGCTGGACGCGGGATTTGAGCAGGGCAAAGGTCTCGCGAACAGCGTGGAGGACGCGGCGACCGAAGCGCTTAAAGACCTGGCAGAGAAGATCACCCCGAAGATCATGGAGAAAGTCGCCAAGTT
>CAYXFF010000014.1:0-3174 GCA_964464185.1 uncultured Syntrophaceae bacterium
AATTCTCTTTTAAAATTCATTGAGGGGATGAACCAGAGAGGTGTGGAATGCCGCCGTCCTGTTTTCAAGCCCCTCCACCGGTATCTCGGATTGAGCGGATATGCCGCCGCGGACGATGTCTGGGACAGGGCCGTGTCCATGCCGCTGTATCCCTCTCTGCGGGAGATGGAACTTCAAGACATCATTGAAAGCATGCGGGCCATGCTTCGGGGATAACATCATGTTCGAATCCGGTTCAATGGAAACAAGCACCAAGAGGATTCTGTGGCTCTTAACGGCTGTTTTTTTCCTGACGCTGCTGACGTCACCCGTGCGTGTTTATTTCTTTGAAATGAGCAAGAGATGGCTCTATATTTTTTCGTTTTCGCTTTCTCTTTCCTTCGTCCTGACCCCCATTGCAATGATGCTCGCCGTCAGATTCAAGATCCTGGACATTCCCGCAGATAGAAAAATTCATGAGATTCCCACGCCTCTACTCGGCGGGCTTGCCATTATCATCGCATTCACTTCCGCCCTGCTGGCCAACATGGTCCTCGATAAAACCATGATCGTTTTTCTGTGCAGCGGTATCGTCATAGCCCTGATAAGCTTTATAGATGACTGGACCGGCCTATCGGCTCGGCTCAAGCTTTCGGTTCAGGTCGTCGTGGTTCTCTTTCTTGTTTATCATGGAGTCATCCTCGAACTTTTCCCCTCGAAAACATTCTGGGGATACGGATTGAACGTCATCCTGACCATTTTGTGGATCGTTGGAATAACCAACGCATTGAACTTCATTGACGGTATGGACGGACTGGCCGCCGGTGTGAGTGCCATCATGACTTTTTTCATGGGTGTTGTGGCCTTCCAAACCAACCAGCCCCGCATGGGCTGGATAGCCATTGCCGTTCTGGGAAGTTGTCTCGGCTTTCTACCTTTCAATTTCAGGGTCCGGAAACCGGCTGCCGTCTTTCTGGGCGACACGGGAAGCACCTTTCTCGGTTTTGTCCTGGCCACGCTTGCGGTGATCGGTGACTGGGACGAGAATCCCATCGTGTCCTTTTCAGCCCCTGTTCTTATCTTCTGGGTTCTGATCTACGACATGGCTTACATCACGGTGGAACGCGTGCTTACGGGAAAGGTCAGAACGGTCAGAGAGTGGATAGACTATGTCGGAAAGGACCACATCCATCACCGGATGTTTGCCCTTCTCGGTGACAAAAGAAAAGCGGTTCTCCTGATTTATTTCCTCAGCGCAACCCTTGGAATCAGCGCTATCGCCCTCAAAAACGCGAGACCTGTAGACGGCATTCTCCTCGTCATTCAGGCGTTTCTGATCACTATTTGCGTCTCGATCCTTGAATACTCCGGCCGTTATCGTGATTGAGGGGCTGTGACAATTCGCGAGAAATCGGCCACCCTGTAAAATAATGCGGAAATAGTTTCCAGAAGGGAAAGGCGGTTGAATCTCACCTTTTCGTCTTCAGCCATGACAAGGACGGCTTCGAAGAAATCATCGACGGGCTTCCTGAGACTGGCCATCTCAATAAGGGCTTTTTCGTAGTCGTCCTTGGCCATATGACTCAAGGCCGACTCCCTGACTTCAAGATAGGCGCGGTAAAGGGATTTCTCAGCCTCATCGGCAAATAGTTCCGGCCGCACGGTTCCTTCGTTGAAGTTTTTTATGATATTGCAGACCCTCTTAAAGGCAACGGCAAGGGGCTCAAAATCAGCATGCTTTCTGAAAAGGACCATGGCTTCGATCTTTTTCATGGAACCCCCCAGGTCTGAAATACCCGTGGCAAGAACAGAATCCACCACGTCATAGGAATATCCCTGAGCAATCAACTGGTTTTCAAATCTCCCTTTAAAGAACTCGAGAACGTCCTTTTTGGTCTCATCGGACGACCGCTTTAATTTGTCCTGAAGAATAACCAGACTTCTCTCCACGAGGTCATCTAGCTTCAACGGATATCCCTTTGCTAGAATGATATTGATGATTCCGAGAGCCTGCCTTCTCAAAGCGAAAGGATCGGCCGTTCCCGTGGGGATCTGGTTCACGCCGAAGAAGCCGCAGATCGTATCAATCTTGTCCGCGATACTGACGATGGCGCCCTCGTCGGTCTCCGGAAGATTTCCTCCTGCCGAGGTGGGCAGGTAATGCTCATAAACGGCCTTTGCCACAACTGGATCTTCTCCAGCCAGAAGCGCGTATTCTCTCCCCATGATCCCCTGAAGGTCCGGAAACTCGTAGACCATCTGAGTTTCGAGATCGGCTTTTGCGAGACAGGCCGCTCGGTCAACCGTTGTTTTTAATGCTGGATTTACTTTCCCGGCGATATAGGCCGCCAGTTCCCTGAATCTCCCGACTTTTTCATAAGAGGTTCCAAGAAGGGAATGAAAAACCACGTTCTTCAACTCCTCGAAATGCCGTTCCAGAGGAATTTTCTGATCCTCGCGGAAAAAGAATCTCGCGTCGGCGAGGCGGGCCCGGATCACCTTTTCATTTCCTCTCGCAACGACAGAAGGGTCTTTCGCCAGGGTGTTGTTCACGGTTACAAAATGAGGAAGGAGCTTTCCTTTATTATCGGTGACGGGGAAGTATTTCTGATGTTCCACCATGGTTGTTATAAGAACATCTTTAGGGAGCTCCAGAAAGTCCCTGTCAAAACTCCCGCACACGGCCGTGGGATATTCCACAAGAAAATTTACTTCCTCCAGAAGATCGTCCATATGAACAACTTTCCCCGATACACCCCTGGCCGCTTTTTCGATCTCTTCAAGGATGATCTTCTTTCGCTCTTCCGGATCCACAATCACGAAATGATCCCGGGTCTTCTTCATGTAATCCGCAAAATCTCTGACCTCGAATGAGCCGGGGTTCATAAAGCGATGCCCATGACTTCTATTACCGCTTTCGATGTTTTCCAGCTTGAAAGGTACGATTTCCCCGGCGAACACGGCGAGAATCCAGTGAATCGGCCTCGCGAAGCGGATTTCCAGGTTCATCCAGCGCATGGATTTCTGAAAGGGGATGGACAGGATAAAGTTCTTCAGTATGTCCGCCAGAAGGCTCTTCGTCGCTCCGCCAACTATTTTTTTCCTTGCGCCGATATACTCACCCTTCTCGGTCACGATCGTCTCCACTTCCGAGATGTCGATCCCCTGGCCTTTTGCAAATCCCAGAGCGGCCTT
>CAYXFF010000014.1:3274-13294 GCA_964464185.1 uncultured Syntrophaceae bacterium
TTTCCACTTTCCCATCAGCGGGTATCCCATTTTCTCCCTCTGATTCAGATATCCCTCCGCGCTCAAGCGTGCCAGGTTCCGGACCCGCCCGATGTAACTGGTTCGCTCGGCCACGCTGATGGCGCCCCTGGCGTCAAGAAGGTTGAAGGTATGGGAGCATTTTAAACAATGATCGTAGGTCGGAAGTACCAGGCCTTTCTCGGCCATCCGGAGCCCTTCTGCCTCGTACATATCAAAGAGTTTTCGCAGCATATCCACGTTTGCCTCTTCAAAATTATAGTGCGAAAACTCCACCTCGCCCTGGTGGTGAACATCCCCGTACTTCACCCCGCACGCCCATTCCAGATCATAGACATTGTCGATACCCTGAAGGTACATGGCAATCCGCTCAATTCCATAGGTGATCTCCGCGCAGACCGGATTTAGATCGATTCCGCCCACCTGCTGAAAATAGGTGAATTGCGTGATCTCCATGCCGTCCAGCCAAACCTCCCACCCGAGTCCCCAGGCTCCGACCGTGGGAGACTCCCAGTCGTCTTTTACGAACCGGATATCGTGTTCGAGCGGATCGATTCCAAAGCTCTTCAGAGAATTCAGATAAAGATCCTGAATGTTGAGAGGCGACGGTTTCATGATCACCTGGTATTGATAGTAATGCTGCAATCGGTTCGGATTCTCGCCGTAGCGGCCGTCGGTGGGCCTTCGTGAAGGTTCCACGTAGGCCACGTTCCAGGGTTCCGGACCCAGCGCCCTGAGAAACGTGGCCGGGTTGAAGGTTCCTGCGCCGACCTCAAGATCATAAGGCTGCTGTATGATACACCCCTGATCGGCCCAGTATCGCTCAAGGGCAAAAATCAATTCCTGAAAGGTCATTATGCCTCCTCTCTTAATCATCGGAAATCGTAATGACACCTAGACTCATTGGGTAAAAAGGAAGTTCAGAAGACGCGAAAAAGGAAAGAATGAATGATATTTTTCCCCTTCAGCCTTTAGCCCTTTGTCTTTCGCCTTTTCCTCCAAGAGCTATGAGCCGAACCGGGAAATAGCATTATGAGGTATGCCTGTCAAGGGAAATCAAATCGCCATTCTTTTGATTTCATTGAGGACATTGAGGGATTTCAGTTCTTTGCCGATAAGATGTTGAATGAATGCGTTCAGCGCCTTTCTGCTCTCATTCAGCGCTGTTTCTGAAAAGACAAGCCTGTGAAGCCTGTCGGTTTCCGTGTTCTTTCCCAAAACAAGGAGTTTGACCGTTCCAGGCATCATCGAATAGACGACTTTTCCGTGAAGGCCGCATTTCCGGCACCGTATTCCACCCTCCACGGGATCGAAGAAAATACGATCCATTTCCGCCAGAAGTGTTTTGCATCCCATGCACCGGTCCAGTACCGGATCGTACCCCAGGAGCTTGAGCAGCCTCAGTTCGAATATCCTGACAATGCCCTCCGACGCGCTTCTCACATTGAGAAAATCAAGAAAGGCATGCAGGAGTCTGAACAGTTCTTCGTTCTTTTTACCCTCCAGGGTGAACGCGTCGACCAGTTCAATAAAATAAGAAGCCGTCAGCGTCTTCTCGATATCTTCCCTGATCCCGGGAAAGTGATTCCGGACATCACAAGCTTCTATCAATGCCAGCCCTTCCCTGCTTCTTGTCGAAAACAGCAACTGCCCGCAGGAAAAATTTTCCAGGGCATTGACGAATCTTATTCTGCTTCGCCGGGCGCCTTTCGCAATTCCCCTGACCTTTCCAAAATCGCTGGTAAAAAAAGTCACAATACGGTCTGCTTCTCCGTAATCAATGGCTCGAAGCACAACGGCGTCCGTTCTATAATTCTGTCTTAAAGTCATACCGTCAACCGTCTTCGCGGTGCTTGATCTCTCCGCCCACGATCGTCAGAACGGCTCTCCCTTTCAACCTCCGACCCTGAAACGGCGAATTTCTGCTTTTTGACCGGAAGGCCTTCACCTCAACCGTCCATTCCCGTGCCGGATCGATCACCGTGATGTCCGCTGCTGACCCTGTTTTCAAGCTTCCGCCATGGATCTTGAGTATGGCAGCGGGATTTGTGCTCATTTTCAGAATGAGATCATGCAGCGAAAGAACACCTTCCTCCACCAGCTTCAGGCTGAGTCCGAGAGAGGTTTCCAGTCCCACCATCCCGCTTGCCGCGTACTCGAATTCCACATCCTTATCCGTAGAAGCGTGAGGGGCATGATCGCTGGCAATGGCATCAATGGTTCCGTCCCGGAGACCCGCTTTCAGTGCCTCCACATCATGCTGAGATCTGAGGGGTGGATTCACCTTTACATTCGTGTCATAGGCCCTCAACGCCTCGTCGGTCAGCGTGAAATAGTGAGGCGCCGTCTCCGCCGTCACCTTTACGCCCCGATCCTTGGCATCCCTGATGAAGCGAACCGATCCTGCGGTGCTCACGTGAGCGATGTGAACAGCGGTTCCCGTGTATTCGGCAAGGGCGATATCCCGCATCACCATGATATCCTCAGCCGCGTTCGGAATCCCCCTGAGTCCCAGTTCCGTGGATACGAAACTTTCATTCATCAGGCCGCCCTGTGAAAGCGTAAAATCCTCGCAGTGTGAAATCACCGGCATGCTGAACGAAGCCGCATACTCCAGGGCTCTCCTCATGAGCATGCTGTTCATGACGGGCTTCCCATCGTCTGAAAACCCGACGGCACCGGCATCTCTCAGGTCTCCCATTTCGGCGAGAACCTTCCCCTTGGACCCTTGGCTGATGGCGGCGATCGGGTAGACACGAACAAGGCCGCAGGCCCTGGCTTTCCTTAAAATATATTCGGTCACGGAATGATTGTCGTTGATCGGATTCGTGTTCGGCATGCAGGCCACGGCTGTGAATCCCCCTGCCGCCGCCGCCCTGCTCCCCGTTTCTATGGTCTCTTTATATTCAAAACCGGGTTCCCTGAGATGCGTGTGCATATCGATGAGTCCGGGCGAAACAATTTTACCCTGAATTTCAAGAATGATGGGTTCTATCGTTTTGTCTCCCCGCTTCCGGCTCCGGGCTTCATGGAGATCCTTCCCGATCGCTGTAATCTTTCCCTTCTCAATCAGGAGATCCGCCGTTTCGTCCATTTTCTGCGAGGGATCAAGAATCCTCCCTCCTCTCAGCAAAATACCTCTCATGACTCACCTCCCGCAAGCAGGTAGAGAAGAGCCATTCTGACCGCAACACCGTTCGTCACCTGATCGAGAATCACCGACGACGGGCCATCGGCAATGTCAGATGCGATTTCAACCCCCCGGTTTATGGGTCCCGGATGCATGACGAGAACGTCGTCCTTCGCCCATTTCAGACTCTCCCGGTTCAAACAGTAATAATTCGCGTACTCCCTCAAAGAAGGAAACATATTCATTTCCTGTCTCTCCAGCTGGATCCTCAGCATCATGATGATGTCCGCATTTTTCACCGCCTCTTTCATGTGATGGTGAACGACCACCCCCATCCCTGCGATATCCCGGGGCATCATGATGGAAGGACCCGCCACGATCACAGAGGCCCCCATCTTTGTCAAACCGTAAATGTTGGACCGGGCTACCCGGCTGTGGGCGATATCGCCGATGATGGCCACTTTCAGACCCGTGATTCTCCCTTTTTTCTGCCGGATGGTCAGCATATCCAGCAGGGCCTGGGTCGGGTGCTCATGGGCTCCATCGCCGGCATTGATGATGGATTGTTTGACGAGGCCGGCGAGCATCTGAGGGGCTCCGGAGCAGCTGTGGCGTATCACGATGATGTCCGGGTTCATGGCCTCCAGATTTCTGGCCGTATCAATCAGGGTTTCACCTTTCACGGCGCTGCTTGTAGTGGAAGAGATATTCACCGCGTCGGCACTCAACCGCTTGGCTGCAATCTCGAAAGATGTCCTCGTCCTCGTACTGGGTTCAAAAAAAAGATTGATAACCGTCTTCCCCCGAAGGGTGGGAACTTTCTTTATTTCCCGCGTGGAGATCTCCATAAAGGATTCCGCCGTCTCAAGAATCAGCTCTATTTCTTCGACAGAAAGATTCTTCATCCCGAGAATGTCTTTGCTCGATAACCTCATATTCATTCCTCAATCCGGTAAAAGAGACTCAACTTCGAACTATTCTTCCTCTTCGATAACGACCTCATCCCTCCCCTTATTCTCAGTGAGGTTCACGCTCACGGCCTCCCAAAGGGAAGAAGGAAGATTTTTCCCGACAAAATCCGCTCTGATGGGGAGTTCGCGATGACCCCTGTCCACGAGTACCGCAAGCTGGATGAGTCTCGGCCTTCCGAAATCGATGAGGACATCCATGGCCGCCCTGATGGTTCGGCCTGTAAAGAGAACGTCGTCAATGAGAATCACCTTTCTGTCATCCAGAGAAAAGGGGATATCCGTTTTTCTCATCAGGGGTTTCTTCTTCTTTTTCAAAATGTCGTCGCGATACAGCGTGATGTCCACAATTCCCATCGGGATTTCCCGTCCTTCAATGCCTGAGATCTTACCTGCGAGCCTCTTCGCGAGAAAGACACCTCCCGTCCGGATCCCCACAAGAACGATGTCCTCCACTCCTTTGTTTTTCTCCAGGATTTCGTAGGCAATACGTGTGAGGGCCCTGTCGATCCCTTCCGCATCCATCACAATTTTTCCCTTCTTCATTCTTTTTACCCTCCAGTCCGGAGCTTAAAGCTCACAGAAAGCGGAATCCCCGATTTCGTCCACGATGCAGTCAAAAAAAAACCTCCCCACAAAGTGAGAAGGCTTTTGTTTTCGATTTTCTTTTGAATAGCATAGGTGTTCCCTTTTCAACCTCACTGGATTAAATTAAAAGGGTTTCTTTGAAAGACGCTATATCAAATCGCACCGTGAGAGTCAAGCGGTTTCAGTGCAGCATGTTCGCAATCCTCCCCCACCGAACACTATGGCCTTCACCATCCCAGGACCAGTAGATGATAAAAGCCTTGCCCATGACATCCTTCAATCCGACGAAACCCCAGAACCTGCTGTCATAGCTCTGATCCCTGTTATCCCCCATGACAAAAAGATTGCCCGGCGGGACTTTGACCGGCCCGAAGTTATCACGGGGCTGCATGGAGCCCGGGATGATACGATTATCAAGATAAACCCCGACGCTGTCCTTGTAAATCGTGCCGTTCACGTAAATCTGCTTGTTCTTTATCTGGATTGTATCTCCACCCACGGCAATGACCCTCTTTATAAAATCCTTTGATCGATCTTCCGGATAAATGAAAACGATAATATCTCCCTGCTTCGGTTCACCCACCGGTATAAGCGTCTTTCTTATAAAGGGGATCTTTACTCCGTAAGCAAATTTATTGACCAAGATATGATCTCCCACGACAAGCGTCGGTTTCATGGAGCCTGAAGGAATTTTAAAAGCCTGCACGACAAACGTCCTGATAAATAAGGCGATGAGTATGGCTATGATAATCGCTTCAGCATACTCTTTTACAATATGTCCTATCTTGCTCATTTTCATCCTTTCAGGAATATATGGCGGATAAAATAATGACTATCATGATGAGCGCACAACATCCCTTTGCCAGGACGCCGGCAACCCTGCCCACGACAGCCCCGTAAGATACCCTCATTGCCGGCTTCAGGTCTTTCCGGCGCATAATTTCCACAATGAACGTTCCGGCAAATCCCCCCAGAAAAGCCCCTATCAGTGTTCCCAGTCCTAAAAGAAATGGTGTCATCAGAACAGCCCCCGCTACAGCCCCGATCAGGGATGCCATGATGCTGCCTTTCGATGCTCCGAACTTGGCGGCCCCCCTGATTCCCAGGTAGAATTCCAGAAGCTCGGCTGACAGCGATATTCCCGCAAGAATGAGGATGATCTTGAAACCGATCTTTTCAAAACCAGTAAGAAGCGAATAAACGATGCTCGCCAGAAGGATAATGATCGTTCCTGGAAAACCGAAAAGAATCGAAAAAATGCCGAGAAACAGGATAAGGATGAAGACGGTTAAACCGACAGCCTCAATGGGGGTCAATTTATTTTTTCCTAATTCTCTTTGAAGGTCTATAGGTTTCCCATACCAGGACCAGTGGACTTGCTATGAAGATAGATGAATAGGTCCCAAAAATGACCCCGATCAGCATGATAAAGGCAAAATCATTGATCACCGTTCCACCGAAAAAGTAAAGGACTACCACCACGATAAAAACCGTGAAAGAAGTCAGGATGGTCCTGCTCAGGGTCTGGTTGATGCTGGCATTAATGACTTCGCCCAGGTTCTGCTTTGGATTTTTCCTCACATTTTCCCGGATCCTGTCAAAGACAACAACCGTATCATTGATGGAGAAGCCGATGATGGTGAGAAGTGCGGCGATGACCGTGAGGGTGAATTCCCTTTGAAAAAGGGTGAAAACCGCCACGCTTACAATGACGTCGTGAACGAGGGCGATAATTCCTCCGAGAGCGTATCGGAATTCGTACCTCCAAGTGATATACAGCAGCATTCCAAGGAGGGCTAAACAGAGCGCAAGCAGACCCTTCTGGCGAAGATCCTTTCCCGCCTTTGGCCCTACCATTTCGATCTTCCTCATATCAAAGCTGTCCTTTCCGTAAACGACCGCCATGGCTTCAGCGATTTGATCATGGAGACCCTTCAGGTCCGAGGTGGACATTTCCGTCCGGAGGAGATACTCATTGTCTTGCCCGGCACCCACCTGTTGAATGATGCTGTTTTCCAGATGGATTGGTTTTAAGGAATCTCTGATCTTATCAATCACCGTCGCCTGATGAAATTTGATCTGCACGGATGTCCCGCCCGCAAAGTCTATGCCCATGTTAGGTCCGCCGCGTACCATGAGATAAATAATGCTCAGAAGAGTGACCGTGATTGAGAAGTAAAAAAAGACCCTCATCTTCCCGACAAAGTTGATGTTGACGCCCGGTTTGATCAGTTCCATTAAAAACTCCTTACATCAGGCGTTAGGCATTGGGCGTTAGGTGCTGAGCATTGGGTTTATTCTTTACCTGTCGTCTGATGCCTGATGTCTAACGCCTTTTATTTTATATTCCTATGCTGACTCTTTTAATTTTCCTGTTCCAGATAAAGTGATCGAAAATAATCCTGGTCACAAAAACAGCCGTAAAAATACTGTATATGAGGCCTATCGTCAGGGTCACGGCAAAACCCTTCACCGGTCCCGTTCCAAACTGAAAAAGAAATACGGCGGCAATCAAGGTCGTGACATGGGTGTCTAGAATGGTTATGAAAGCCTTTCCGTATCCCGTTTCAACGGATGCCCGAGGCGTCTTCCCCATTCGCATCTCCTCCCTCGTCCTCTCGAAGATGAGCACGTTGGCATCCACGGCCATACCGATGGTCAGCACGATACCTGCGATACCCGGCAGGGTCAGCGAAGCCTTGAACAGGGCCAGCGTTCCAAGGATAAGGATCACGTTGAGAAATAGAGCCATATTGGCAACAATACCGGAAAGCCTGTAATAAACGATCATGAATACAACAACCAGCAGAAAACCGATAATCGTTGAGAGGATGCCCTTCTCAATGGAATCCTGCCCCAGGGAAGGACCAACGGTTACCTGCTCCAGCATCCTGACCGGCGCGGGAAGAGCTCCCGCTCTCAATACAATGGCGAGGTCTCTCGCCTCTTCAAGCTTGAATGAACCTGTAATCTGGGCATCTCCCCCTGAAATCCTTTCCTGAATAACGGGGGCGGAATACACGACTCCGTCCAGAACAATGGCCAGTCGCTTTTTAACATTTTCAGACGTGATCCTGTCGAAATCTCTTGCACCCTGAGAGTTGAACTTGATGGAAACATAAGGTTCGCCGAAACGGTCAGATATCCTGACTTCTGCCTTTTCCAGTGTTTCCCCTGTGAGCATCGCTTTTTCCTTCAAGAGATAGGGGACCTTTACCCGCTGTCCGATCCCTTTTTCTTCTTTATATCCATAGGCGATGATGTCTCCCGGCGGGATATTTCCACGGAGTGCGTCATCCAGACTGGATCCTTCATCGACCAGCTTGAACTCCAGAAGAGCGGTCTTTCCGATCAGATTGATCGCCCTCTGGGGGTCCTTTATACCCGGCAACTGAATCAGTATGCGGTCTTCTCCCTGCGGTATGATCTCGGGTTCTGAAACACCAAACTGGTCAATCCGGTTGCGAATGGTCTCAAGGCTCTGTTCCACGGCAAACTTTTTGAGTTCCTCTATCCTTTTATCCTTGAGTTTGAGATAGACTTTCTCCCTGCCCTCAACAATCTCAGACGACTTGATGTCCAGGTCGGGGTATCGATCATGGAGTACTTTGGTGAGTGCATCGCTTTCCTCTTTACTTCCGAGTTCCAGGGATATGGTCGTGCCCTTCACTCGTTCGAGGTTCCTGAAGCGGACATTCCGATCCATCAGTGTGTCCTTCAGATTATTAGACAGCCTCTCCATTGTGCTTTCCACGGCCTTCTCGGTTTCCACCTCCAGAACCAGGTGCATGCCTCCCTGAAGATCGAGCCCCAGCTTTATCTTGTCTTTTGGAAAATAAGGTTTCAAAGACACTGGAAGATCCGGCACCAGCGTCGGCACGAGATAAAACAATGCCGCTATCGTGACAATCAGGGTGATGATCACCCTTACTTTGATATCCTTGAACATGGGCTCCCCTTTCGCGCTATGCTTCCCTTTCCGCTTTCTCGGCCATGGCTCCGATGTGGCTTCTCAAGACTTTCACCCTGATCTTCTCGGCAATCTCAAGAGTCACGATATTGTCCGTAAGACCTGTGACTTTACCGTAAATCCCTCCCGTCGTTATGACCGTATCACCGTGCTTCATGTTGTCGATCATCGCCTTCAATTCCTTCTGTTTCTTCTGCTGCGGCCTTATGAGAAGAAAGTAAAAAATCAGAAAAATAACGGCCATCATGATAATAAATTGAATGTCGCCGCCCTGTCCTCCTCCGCCTCCAGGCGCACCCATTGCGTAAGCAAGACTCATTTCATACCTCCTCTTTAAACCGTGTCATCCGGACGACCGGTTTATCATTGTTCATCATTTTCAGGCTGATTCATAACCCGTCTTCTTTGGAAATCCTCTCGGAAATTACCGTAAATCCCATTCTCTATGGCATCCCGAATCATCTCCATGAGATGCATGTAGTACCGGACATTGTGAATCGTATTTAAAATGAGCGCCAACATCTCTCTGGCAATGAAGAGATGCCTCAAGTAGGCCCGTGAATAATTTCTGCATGTATAACAATCACATAAAGGGTCGATCGGACTGCCATCATCCCGGTAACGGGCGTTTTTTATAACAACCTTTCCGCTGTTTGTAAACAACATTCCGTTTCTGGCGGATCTCGTGGGCAGGACACAGTCAAACATGTCGATGCCGCGATAAACACATTCCACAATATTCCCAGGCGTCCCAACCCCCATGAGATATCTTGGATGTCCTTCGGGCATGAGAGGCGCAATCTCTCCTATGATCTGTGTCATCACTTCTTCGGGCTCCCCGACGCTCAATCCTCCGAGAGCATAGCCATCAAAACCGATGCCTGTCAGATCATCAAGCGCTTTCTTCCTCAGATCGATATGCATGCCGCCCTGGATGATCCCGAAAAGGGATTGTTTCGTATCTTTCTTTGCTCTCCTCGATCTCTTCGCCCACCCTGTCGTTATGTCCAGGGACTTTTCCGCATAGGCGAAATCGGCCGGATAGGGAATACACTCATCAAGGCACATGATGATGTCGGCTCCCAGGGTCTCCTGGATTTCTATTGCATACTCCGGGCTGAGAAAATGCTTCGATCCATCCACGTGAGATTGGAATGTCACACCTTCCTTCGTTACCTTTCGCAAAGCACCCAGACTGTATACCTGGAAACCGCCACTGTCGGTGAGGATGGGATGGGGCCAGTTCATGAACCGATGAAGCCCTCCCATATCCCGAATCAGACCGTGACCCGGCCTGAGATAGAGATGATACGTGTTGGCAAGGATCATCTCCGCGCCCAGTTCCC
>CAYXFF010000014.1:13394-18333 GCA_964464185.1 uncultured Syntrophaceae bacterium
GGCCTGAGATAGAGATGATACGTGTTGGCAAGGATCATCTCCGCGCCCAGTTCCCTGACCTTTTCAGGCGTAAGTCCTTTGACCGTTCCCTGCGTTCCCACCGGCATGAAGAGGGGCGTCCGTACCTCACCGTGGGGAGTCATCATTCGTCCCAGTCTTGCACCACACAGGCCGTCTTTTTTCAAAACCTCAAACGTGAATCCCATCGATATTCCTGAAATGACAAAGTGCAAAAGGAAAGAGGAATTAATCTTTTCTGCCTTTAGCCTTACACCTTTTGCCTTTAGCCTAAATTATGAGCATACAATCCCCGTAGCTGTAAAAACGATATCGTTCCTCGATGGCCTTCGCATAGGCTTTTTTAATCATTTCCATGCCGGCAAAAGCGCATACAAAAATAAAAAGGGACGACCTGGGGAGATGAAAATTTGTTATAAGTCCATCCGTTTTCTTGAAGCGAAAACCGGGATAAATATAAAGACTCGTAAATCCTGACCCCGATCTCACCCTTCCCGTCACGTCCGATGCCGATTCCATGACCCTTGATGATGTCGTGCCCACGGCTATCACGCGATCCGCTTTGTTTATCCTGTCCGCTTCTTCGTCACTGATTTCATAAAACTCTTTTTCCATGACATGATCTTCCACGAATGGCGCTTCCACGGGAAGAAACGTCCCGTATCCCACATGCAGTGTCACGGCTGCGATGTGAACCCCTTGGTTCATCAGGCGGTTGAGCAGATCCTGCGAAAAATGAAGGCCGGCTGTCGGTGCCGCGACAGATCCTGGTACCCTGGCGTAGACCGTCTGATACCTTATCCTGTCCAGCGACTCCCCCTCTCCGTCTTTCCTCCTGATGTAGGGAGGGAGGGGAGTCCGTCCGTACCTGCTGATAAATTCGTCGAATTCAATATCTGTGAAGAATCTGAGGACCCACTTCTTTTCCGAAACCCTCTCGATGACCTCCGCCTCACCTTCTTTGTCGAACGTCAGTCTCATTCCAGGAGCTACTCTTCTTGCGGGTTTGAGCAAAACTTCCCATAGACGGTTCCCCGATCTTTTATCGTTTTCGCTCTCCGACAGGAGAAGAACTTCCACCATGCCGCCTGTCGGCTTTCTCCCTAATAACCTCGCCGGGATGACCTTCGAGTTGTTGATGACAAGGCAATCACCTTGCCTTAAAAAGTCCGTGAGGTCACGAAAAACCCTTTCTTCGAATACGGCCCCTTTTCTATGAACAACCATCATCCTTGACGCATCCCTGGATGCGCGTGGCTCCTGGGCAATCAGTTCGCCGGGGAGATTGTATTTAAACTCCTTTAACCTTGTTTTCGTAATCATTATGAACCTTTGTTGAACCGGTGAGTTAAACAGAACTGCCGTCCTCTGTCAAGAGAATATCCTAAAATAAGGTTTTGAAAAACATACTTTTCATCAGGCTGTTCAAAAGCTTGTCCCGTACGTGATACGGGATGTTCAGATGCAAGGCGCGCATGGTTCCCTTCGGCAAGCTCAGGGCAAGCTGTGCTCACCATGACGATTAGGAAGCTTATCCTGAGCCTGTCGAAGGGCAACAGCCTGTTAATTTCTGCCGAGATAGACGAGCATTAGTCCGGTCAGCATCGCGGCTAAACCCAACACCCTAAGCGTCTCATCGGAGACATCCTGCACTTTCATAAGCAGGGATTTTACTTTGTCGGGAAAGGCAAAATAAGGAAGGCCTTCAATAATAAGGAAAAGTCCGATTGCGATGATAAATATATTCATGGATGATCTTTAAAGAAATTTTCTCTCCCCCATCCCTGCATTCAGGATTTCTCCTGGCCGGTTTTCCACTTATTTTTCATATTTTGTCGTTATTCGAGCTTTTTTGCCTCATTCCAGAGGGCATCCATCTCCTCAAGCGATGCCCCGGAAAAAGACTTTCCCTTTTCCCTGAAACGGTCTTCAATGAACTTAAACCGTTTTATGAACTTTTGAGTGGAAAATCTCAATGCCTCCTCTGAATTGACTCCGGCAAAGCGGCCAAGATTGACGAAGGAAAGGAGAATATCACCCAGTTCATCCCGTATCCGATCTTTATTGTTCGAAGAAAGAGCTTGCTTCAGCTCATCCAGTTCCTCATCGATCTTTTGGATGACACCCTCAACATCTTCCCAGTCAAAACCCGCTTTCGACGCCTCTTTTGTGACTTTCTCCGCTCTCAACAGCGCTGGCAGGGCCAGCGGAACACCGCGAAGCAGGGAGTCCTCCCGACCCCCTTTCAACTCCAAGCGCTGCTTTATATCTTCCCAGTTCGCCCGTATATCTTCGACATTCTCAACTTTTTCATCGCCGAAGACATGGGGATGCCTTCGAATCATCTTTTCGGTGATATCCGTAATGACGTCATGAATATCGAAGGCTCCTTCTTCTTCCGTGATTCTGGCAATGAAGAGAATTTGAAAAAGAAGATCGCCGAGTTCCTCCTTCAAATCTCCAGGTGCTTCTCTTTCGATCGCATCCAAGACCTCGAAGGCCTCTTCGATCAGAAACTTTCCCACGTCAGCTATTTTCTGATGCCTGTCCCAGAGACAGCCTTCCGGCGCTCTGAGCCTCGCTATAATATCCAGAAGTTCCTGTAGAACCCCGTCGGGTAACCTGCTGTTTTTTGCCATTGGTTTGCCAATAAAACAACCTGTTCTTTTTCCATAAAAAAGGTTGATATTCCTATCATGATTTGTTTAGACTGTCAAAGCGTCGATTTTTAATAATTATATGATTGAAAGCTTGTTTTAGCTTGCTTTTTCTGAATAGTGATGATAAGCAGTTCGCGTTTTGTTTCTCTCTTATTTTTACCCATTACCACAACGTCTGCAAGAGGTTTCAATTGCACGGTTATCTTTGAAAATATGAAGAGACCTGCTACATGAACATCACAACATAACCCCTGTTTTATTATGGAGAGAGAGGAGGATTTTTATGGCTGAAGAAAAGAAACGCATGACAAGGGCCGAAAGGCTGGCACTGGAGAGAGAGGACAATCTTAAGCACTGGGAGGCTGAGGATGCCATCATGTTCAAACACCGTGAGGATGCTTACAACATCGGTGGTGAAGCGCAAGCTAATCGTCTCGCCAAGCAGGGCAAAAAACCCATGCGCGAACTCATCCAAATGATCATAGATCCGGGAACGGAATTCTACGAACTGGGCCTTGATGCCGGCTACAATATCGGAAAGGTCACCCTTTACGGAGGGGAGATTTACGAGTCGGAAAAGCGCGGACACATACCCGGCGGCGGTCTTGTGACCGGGGTCGGCGTGATCCACGGCAAGGACTGCATGATTTTCGCCAACGAGAACCGTTATGCTGCGGGAACTTACTTCCCCATCACACTGAAGAAACACATGAGGGCCCAGGCCGTTGCCGAACGTCTGCGGCTGCCTTGCGTTTACATTGCCGATTCGGGTGGAATCAACCTGCCTCTGCAGCTCGGCTGCTTCGCTGATGACGGCCATTTCGGAAGCATGTTCTACAACATGTGCCGCATGTCCGCCAATGGAATCAAGCAGTACACCCTGTCCACGGGCGGCAACACGGCAGGAGGCGCTTACATCGTTTATCTCGCATCCGAATCCATCATGATCGAGAAGATGGCCTATGCGTTCCTCGCCGGTCCCCCCATGGTGAAGTCGGCTATCGGAGAAACCGTTTCCCCTGAAGATCTTGGCGGTGCCTATGTCCACACGCAGCATTCCGGCGGGTGCGACCACATCGTGAAGTCCCAGGAGGAAGGGATCAAGAAGCTCCGGGACATCATCGAATTCGAACCCGGCCAGTCCCTTTACTGCGACAAAAAGAAAGTCGCGGAACCGAAGTTCGATTACAAGGAAATGATGCGCTGCAACCCCAGTAACACCTACCATGCCATCAACATCAAGGATACCCTGAAGTGCCTTGCCGATGACAGTTACTTCCACGAATACAAACCTACTTACGGCCTCTACCGCGGCGAGACGATCGTAGCAGGGAAAATGTGGATGAAGGGCATGCCCATCGGCGTCATCGCATCCAGCGCCAACGGCATTATTTACATCGAGGCAGCAAGAAAGGCCACGGAGTGGATGATCCGCTGCGGCAACTCCAGTCTCCCGGTCCTCTTCCTGCAGGGCTCACCCGGCTATATGGTCGGCAAGTCCGAGGAGTGGGGCGGTATCGGCAAATACGGTTCCGACATGGTCCGCACGTGCAGCGTGCTCAATGTGCCGAAGATCCAGTACGTCATCGGCCCGGATCATGGAGCCGCCAACTACGGCATGTGCGGCAGGGCCTTCCGGCCGGTGTTCTGCTTCACCAATATGAGGGGCCGCACGACGGTCATGTCCGGTGAAACGGCAGGCTTCATCGTTGAAACCGTTCGCAGAAAGAACATCGTCGACAAGGGCGGCACGGTCAATGAAGATGAAATGGCCAAGTTCCGCCAGATGATGAGAGACCGATACGACGCCGAAGGCCATCCCTTCCTGACCGGTTCGCTCCTGTTCCATGACGGTGTCATTGCCTTCAGCGAGGCCCGGGATAAGCTTTCCAGGGCGCTTGAACTCTGCTACCGCATACCAGCCGTGAAGACCGATTGGGGCGATCTCAAGTTTTAACCCGGATCAGAGAAAGGAGGAGAATAAAAAATGTCCGACATACTGCTTCAGGAAAGAACAGATGACGGCATCCTGATTCTCACGCTGAATCGTCCGGATGCCATGAATTGCTTCAATTTCGATCTGCTGGCCGTTCTCGGGGATGCGATCCGGGAGGCCAATTTTGACATGGACCTTCGCTGCATTATCATCACCGGTTCCAAAGCCGGCGATGAACCGAAAAAATGGTCCTTCTCCACGGGGGCTGATCTCAAGGAGAGAAGAACCCTTTCGATGGACCAGGTCCGCCGGTTCATTTTTACCA
>CAYXFF010000014.1:18433-24616 GCA_964464185.1 uncultured Syntrophaceae bacterium
CTCAAGGAGAGAAGAACCCTTTCGATGGACCAGGTCCGCCGGTTCATTTTTACCATCCGCAATTGCTTCACCGCTGTTGAGAATGTCCGTGTTCCTGTTATCGCGGCCATTAACGGATTCGCCTTCGGCGGCGGTACAGAACTGGCGCTCGCCAGTGATCTTCGGATTGCATCGTCGAACGTCATCATGGGGCTCACCGAGACGAGTCTTGCTATCATTCCTGGAGCCGGAGGAACACAAAGGCTTCCCAGGATCGTTGGTGTCGCAAAGGCGAAAGAGCTCATTTACACGGCGCGTCGGATTGACGCCAAGACGGCCCTCGATATCGGCCTTGTATGCAGGGTCGTGGAGCCCGACCAACTGCTGAACGCGGCCCTCGAACTCGCCAGGGAGATTGCCAAGAACGGTCCCATCGGCGTGGCTCAGGCCAAATTCGCCATCAATTACGGTTCCGAGGCAAGCCTCGGCGTGGCTCTGCCGCTCGAATCGAAGGCTTATGAAGTGACCATCCCGACAAAAGACCGGCTCGAGGCGCTTGCGGCTTTTGCCGAGAAACGCAAACCGGTTTTCAAGGGTGAATAATTCAGGTCTTCTGTTTCCCCTCCCCCTTTCTGCCGCCGGAGGAGGGGAAACCCATCGATCATGCTGAGGCATGAACGATAAAACTAACAAAGGGAGGTATTTTTTTATGGCGACAGAATATGATTTTTGGAAAATTTTTCCCAGAATGCCTAAGAAAGTCTCTATTGGGGACATCACGATCCGTGACGGTTTTCAGCACGAGGAGAAGTTCATCTCCACGCAAGCAAAGATCTTCTACGGACAGGAAATGATCCTGGCGGGTTGCCGGGAACTGGAAGTGACCAACTTGGCCGCCGGCACGACGCCCCAGTTCGTGGATGCGGAAGTTGTCATGAAAGCCATGCGGAGCGACGAGTTCCGAAAGCGGGCCTCCCGCGTCGGGATTGATCTGGACAAGGACGTCTGCCTCACGGCCGTCACCATCAGGGAACCCTCCGTGGATATGGCCATACGAATGAAAAAAGAAGGCTTCGGCCCCGACCGGGTCCTCATGATGGTTTCCACGGACCCGGAACACCATTTCGCCAATTCCGGAACCACCCTTACCCATTACTGGCGTGAGGCGGAGCGGTGCATCAAGAAGGCCCGGGACGCCGGGATGAAGATGGTCGGCACCGTCAGCACCATCTGGGGAAGCCCCATCAGCGGCGCCACGAAATTGGAGGACGCCGTGGAATTCACGAAGCGCTGGTTCCAGATTGGAGCCCACGATATCGAGCACGCCGACCACGACGGTTCCGCCAATGCCGCCGACGTGTACCGTTATTTCTCGATGGTTCTCGATGCCATGCCCAATCCGGAGGCTCACCTATGCCATTTGCACGAAACAAAACGCATCGCCTCTTCGTCCATTCTGGCGGCCCTCCAGGCGGGTATCTGCCGCTTCGAGGGAACGCTCGGCGGTCTCGGAGGCCAGCCGGCAAACTTCCTCGATGACTGCCCGATCCGGGGCACCGGCGAGTACTACTACGACGACCCGCGCTATGTCGGCCTGGTCACCTTCGAGGACCTCCTTGTCCAGATCGACGAGTTGGGCATCGAGCACGGCTATGATGTGGATCGCGTCCTATGGCTGGGCCGGAAGATGGAGAAGACCATCGGCCGGCGGCTGCGTTCCGAGGCCGTCGTCAATGGACGCACGCAGAAGGCGGGCCACATGAAGTTCGCCCGTCCGGGCCTGAAGAAGCTGATTGACAAGCTGGGCGAGCAGCCGGGGCAACGGGTTCCTCCGGATTGGACGCCCCAGGCTGTCCTGCCGGATCCTTGGGGACCGGCGGCCTGGAAAAAGTAATTTAGAGTATTCGCGGGAGCGTCGAATGCAAATACGCCGCTCCCGCGTTGAAACCCTTTTCAACAGTAAGACGGTTCAGAAATTCTTGTTTGCGGAATAAATAATAAAATGAAGGAGGTATTATTAGATGGCTGTCAACATTGTAGCTCCCATGCCTGGGACGATTTCAGAGATTCTTGTCGAAGTGGGTGATCAGGTTAAGGCGGATGAAGAACTTCTCATCCTCGAAGCAATGAAAATGGAAAACCCGATTACCGCACCCTCCAACGGCACCGTGAAAGAAATCAAGGTGGCGGAGGAAGACAAGGTAGACACGAATCAGTTGCTCATCGTCCTCGAATAGGTTTATGTTTATGTAGTAACATTTGCCGAACCGGCCTTTGACTGGTTCGGCAAATGTTTTTTTGCCTGTGGAGAACATAACGTGAAAACAATACTGCCCCGTATGGTCAGCCTTCATGAAGTGGCCCTGAGAGACGGCATCCAGAACGAGAAGGTGATTGTTTCAACCGAAGAAAAGATTAAACTCATCGACAGGCTTGCTGACTGCGGCATAAGGCAGATCGAGGTTTCTTCCTTCGTCAACCCGCGGCTCGTGCCGCAAATGGCCGACGCAGAGGATCTCTGGAAAAAAATCAAGAGACGCGATGGCGTTCGTTTCTCGGCTCTGATTCTAAGTGAAAAGGGGCTTGACAGGGCTATTCAGTGCAAGGTTCCGCACGTAGGCATCTTCGTCTCGGCAAGCGAAACTCACAGCAAAAAGAACAGCAATAAAACGATCTCTGAGGCTTTTGATGAGGCGCTCCGGCTCATTCTCAAGGCCCGGTCCGTCGGCATGGAAGTGAGAGCCGGGGTGATGAATTCTTTCGGCTGTGTTTATGAGGGCAGGATTCCTGTCGAAAAAGTGACGGCCCTGGTGAACCGCTATCTCGAGGCTGGACCAGATGAGATCTGCCTTGCCGATTCCTCCGGTCTCGGAAATCCCTTTCAGGTCAAAGATGTCCTTCAGCGCGTGAAATCCATCACGGGGAATATGCCTCTGGCTCTCCATTTGCACAATACACGCGGAGCCGGCCTTGCCAATCTTTTCTCCGCCCTTGAGGAGGGAATCGACTCCTTTGACACGTCACTGGGCGGGCTTGGTGGCTGTCCTTTCATTGCAGGAGCGAGAGGAAACATCTCGACGGAAGACACGGTATCCATGCTTCACGAGATGGGGATCGAGACAGGCATTGATCTGGACGCCCTGATCCAGGCCAGTCTCGACTTTGAAAAAGTGATGGGACAGACATTCCCCTCCATGGTCAGTCATCTATCAGGATGTTGAAAAGTGTGTTTTTCAAAACCCTTTTGGGCATTGGGCATCAGCAGAATATTCTCCCTGACGCCTAACGCCTGATGTCTCATGCCTATTTTATCGGCCATTCGCCTCTTTCTTTCAGAACCTCCCGATAGACTTCCAGTGCATCGTTCACGGCGGGCATTCCGGCATAGGTGGAGACCTGGAATATGATCTCGGTGATCTTCCTCGGATCGCAGCCCACATTCAGCGCGGCATTGACGTGAAGCCTGAACTCCACCGTGGCGCGAAGAGCCAGCAGCATGGCGCAGGCCGCATACTGCCTCTCCTGAATCGTCAGCACGGTGCGGGAGTATAGATTGCCGGTGATATGCCTGGAAAGGTCGTTGGCCAGATCCTTGTCAAACTGACGCCACATGAGATAGGGCGGATCCATCTTGATTCCCTTGCTGAAGAGTTTTGCCGCTGTCTCCTGGGTTTTTTTGTTTATGTCGTCACTCACGATACAGGTCCTCCTTTTTGCTTTTTTATCCTTGCGCCCGAAAGGGCAAGCGAATGTAGCCCAATCGCTTCCGTCTGTCAAGATTCGATTGCTGGTTTCACGTCCTGATATAAACATCTCTGTCGCTGTCTTGAAAATACATATGATTCAGATGGTATTTGTTCTTATCGATGGACGCGAATACGGCCTCTCCCTCTCTTCTGCATCGGGAACACCCTTACCCTGGGCCCTGGAATGACAACGGTCAGAATCCGGTTTCCCGTGCTTGCCATGGAATTGATGATCACGAGACCGCCGCAGTCATCGCATGTCTGCACTGCTTCCTGCTGCTGTTCCCTTATCCCATCCTTGTCGTAATAGATGCTTTCCGTTTTCCTCTGATACTCTGCGTCCCGTACCGCTCTATAAAATCATTCCCACTCTGTCGATCTTGTCCTGAACGATGGCTTTTTTCGAAATGGTCGTGCTCAAAACAACCCGCTTGATATTTTGAACCTCTTCTCCGATCTGGAGTTCATCCGCCTCGCTTATAAGTGATTCGATAAGATCGCTTGTGCTCGTTTATACCTTTGCCTTGTTCTTTATGCGATAGTTATCGATCAACACGGTATCCGTATGAGTTCCACCCACGTCGATTCCCAATATCATCTTTGCTCCTTGATCTTTCTGTGCCCCTTTGATTTCGGAGATTTAAAAATATTTCTTGACAAGAAAAGAAATATATTTTAGCTTCCCACAAATTTTGGGGAAAATTTTGGTTGGAAGGAGGTGATTCAAGAATGAAGAAAGCGTTAGCTTTATTACTCTCTCTGGTTCTCTTTGTAGCATTTACCTTTACAGTTGCTTGCAAAAAGGAGGAACCCAAGAAACCTGAAGCTCCGGCCGTATCTGCTCCTGCTGCTCCGGCCCCCGGCGCTCCGGCTGCACCGGCAAAACCAGCTGAAGCTCCCAAGAAGTAAATCTTCGGACTTCCAAGAAGCACATAAACAACCGAGCATCCAGGTTCTGGATGCTCGGTTGTTTTTTATAAGGAATGTTTAAACATATGAAATGGTTCATCTTAAGTCAAGGTCAATATATTTCATCGATTCTTTTTAATGAAGGCGTAGGAAAGTAATGCGATTAAGCAGACTTATGATCTTTCTGGTCTTAATCCTATTGTTCTTGATTTCCTGCATGCCCAAGGAGATCCCTCCCTCTGAAAAACCCCTGAAAGTAGCCCTCGTTCTCGGTGCGGGAGCGTCGAAAGGTTTTGCCCACATAGGTGTTTTGAAGGTATTACAATCGAACAAAATTCCTATCCATATGATTGTCGGAACGAGCGCTGGAAGCTTTGTAGGCAGCCTGTATGCCTATGGATACGATGCCTATCAGCTTCAGCGCATGTCCTTCGCCCTCGAAAAAGGTGACATCCTTGACTTCACGGTCCCGGACAACGGCTTCATTAAAGGTGAAAGACTTGAGAATTATATCAATTCCGCCTTGAGATATACCCCCATTGAAAGCCTGAGGATCCCATTTTATGCCGTGGCCACGGATATTCAAAAGGGTGAGGAAGTTGTCTTTGGTTCGGGTAATACGGGGACGGCCGTCAGGGCGAGCTGCGCAATACCCGGTATTTTCAAGCCCGTGCGAATCTCAAACCGTACCTATGTCGACGGCGGCGTCGTAAGCCCTGTCGCTGTTCATGCCGCCCGTCAATACGGAGCCCATGTGGTCATTGCGGTCGATATATCCTCAGGAATTGAGGATACGGCGCCTCAAGGCACGATTGAGACCCTTCTTCAGTCTATCGACATCATGTACTCAAAAATATCCGCCATTCAACTCCTGAAGGCCGACGTGGTCATCAGGCCTGCTGTCAGGCATATCGGCTCGTCTGATTTTTCAAAGCGTCATGAAGCCGTTCTCGAAGGAGAAAAGGCAACAAACGAGGCCTTGCCTCAAATTAATCAGATCATTTCAGGACTCCAGCGCTGAACTGTAACTCCAATCATTCAATCAGCTTGACATTCACTAACCTTTTCAGTAAATTATAACTAAAGTTATAACGCACGTTCAGAATATCGCTATAAAACGGAGGTGAGCCATGTCGAACAGCAGGGATTTTTTAAAGGGTCTTATCATTGGAGGTCTAATCGGCGCCGCGGCCGGAATTCTATTCGCGCCCAAGAGCGGAAAGGAAACCCGTGATGACATCAGCCGTAAAACGCAGGACTTGCTTTCCCGCGCCAAAGAGGAATATGAAGTAGCCATGGAAAAAAGTAAAAAAGCCTATGAAGCAGCCATGGAAAAAATGAAAGAAGTTCAGAGACTTGCCAGAACAAAGGCTTCTGAAGCGGGAGAAAAGGTTGAGGAATTGGCTGAAAAAGGCATGGAGACCCTCGATGATACCAAGGGCCGTTTTAAAAAAGCCATCGATGCCGGAATAGAAGCTTTCAAGGAGGAAAAAGAAAAAATCTGAAATCAGTTTTTTCTTTTCGCCGGTAAAGGAGATGATTGAATATG
>CAYXFF010000015.1:0-17913 GCA_964464185.1 uncultured Syntrophaceae bacterium
GCTTGGCAGGGAGAACGTGGCCCAGGATATCAACTCCTACAAGGATGCCCCGCCGGGATTCCGCTTCTGGTGCGGCCCGACGATAGAACCGTCGGACATCCGCAAGGCCCTGACAGCCCTCGATAAGGTGTATGGGGAAAAGATAAAAACATTGTAGTTGGAGGAATGCCATTTATGAAAAAGGTTCTGGTAAGCGATACCCTCGACAAAGAGGGAATTGAAATATTCAAGCGGGCGCCGGGGATCGAGGTGGATGTGATGACCAATCTCACACCGGACGAGCTCAAGGGCGTCATCAAGGATTACGACGGGCTCGCCATCCGGAGCGCCACAAAGGTGACCAAGGAAGTAATCGAGCATGCCGTGAAACTGAAGGTCATCGGGCGGGCAGGTATCGGACTCGATAACGTGGACCATCTCACCGCAAGCAAGAAGGGCATCGTGGTCATGAATACCCCGGGCGGCAATACCATCACCACTGCCGAGCACACTATTGCCATGATGTTCTCTCTGGCGCGGCAGGTGCCCCAAGCCACGTCTTCCATGAAATCGGGGAAATGGGAAAAGAATAAATTCATGGGATCGGAAGTCTACAATAAGACGCTGGGTATTATCGGGATCGGGCGCGTAGGCTCCATCGTGGCGGAACGGGCACTGGGCCTTAAAATGAACGTGATCGCCTTTGATCCGTTCATTTCAAATGAGGCCGCGGAAAAGCTGGGGATCACCCTCGTGTCGCTCGACGATCTTCTCAAGCGTTCTCACTTCATCTCCGTCCACACGCCCATGACGAAGGAGACAAAGGGCATGATCAATGCCGCTACGTTTGCTAAGATGAGAGACGGCGTCTTCGTCATCAACTGCGCCCGGGGCGGAATCATCAACGAGAAAGACCTTTCCGATGCCCTGAAATCCGGCAAGGTGGCCGGCGCCGCTCTTGACGTCTTTGAGGAGGAACCCACGAAGAACACCGAGCTTCTCGCCCTCCCGAACGTCATCTGCACGCCCCATCTCGGCGCCTCCACGGAAGAGGCCCAGAAAAATGTAGCCATCGCCATCGCCGAACAGATCGTGGATTACCTGACCACGGGAGAAATCCGAAACGCCGTGAATTTCCCTTCCATCACGGCGGAACTTCTGACCCAGATCCAGCCCTATCTGGCGCTGGCCGAGAAACTCGGGAAATTCGAAGCTCAGATCGTGGCGGGAGGAATCGAGGAAGTCCGGGTGGAGTACAGCGGCGAGATCTTGAACTACAACGTGGCGCCCCTCACCATTTCGCTCATCAAGGGCCTTCTGGAACCCATCCTGAACGAGAACATCAATTACATCAACGCGCCCATCGTGGCCAAGGAGCGGGGCATCAAGGTCATCGAATCAAAGAGCAGCGAGGTCAAGGATTTCACGAGCATGATCTCCATCACCATCAAGACCCGGGAGGAAGTGAGTGTCATCGCGGGAACGATCTTCGGAAGGCAGGATCCCCGGATCGTGAGAATCGGCAAGTTCTCCATGGAAGTCATCCCGGAAGGAAACATGCTGGTTCTCTATAACTACGACAAGCCGGGCGTCATCGGCAATATCGGCACCACCCTCGGAAACAACAACATCAATATCGCCCGTTTTCAGTTGAGCCGCGAGCAGGTGGATGGACAGGCCCTTGTCGTCCTGAGCACGGACAGCGTCGTCCCGGAAGAGGTTCTGAATAAGCTTCTGGGCCTGCCCAATGTGATTTCCGTGAAGAAGCTTGAAATTTAACAACTCCGGAGAAGGACCATGAAAAGTGTCGTTATCATTGGAACCCAGTGGGGCGATGAAGGCAAGGGGAAAATTGTCGATCTCTATGCGGAAGACGCCGACGTCATCGCAAGATTCCAGGGCGGAAACAACGCCGGCCATACCCTCGTGGTGAAGGGGGAACAGACCATCCTCCACCTCATCCCTTCAGGCATTCTCCACGATCACAAGACCTGCATCATCGGCAACGGCGTGGTCGTTGATCCCGCCGTCCTCATCGAAGAAATTGACAAGCTCACCGGGAGAAATCTCTTCCCGCCCGACACGAAGCTCTGCGTGAGCGAGCGGGCCCACATGATCATGCCCTATCACAAGAGGCTGGACAGTGCCCGGGAAACCGCCAAGGGTGCGGACAAGTTGGGAACAACGGGCCGGGGGATCGGCCCCGCATACGAAGACAAAATCGCCCGCGTGGGCATCCGGCTCTGTGATCTTCTCGATGACGAGGTCTTTCAGGCCAAACTCAAGCGCAACGTGGAAGAGAAAAATTTCTATCTCACGAAACTCTTCAAGGAAGAGCCCCTGGACGGCGGGGCCATCTACAAGGAATACAGCGAATACGCCCGGCGCCTGAAACCCTACGCGGCGAACACTTCCATCATCCTGGGAGAAGCGATCCGGAAAAATAAAAAGATTCTCTTCGAAGGGGCCCAGGGAACGCACCTCGACATCGATCACGGCACCTATCCCTTCGTCACCTCCTCAAGCACCGTTGCCGGAAACGCCTGCAGCGGATCCGGGATCGGCCCGACAAACATCACGGACATCGTGGGAATCGTGAAGGCCTACACCACGAGAGTCGGAGGCGGTCCCTTCATGACGGAACTCACGGACAAGATCGGAGAGCAGATGCAGCGCGTGGGGCGGGAATTCGGCGCCACGACGGGGCGGAAACGCCGATGCGGCTGGATCGACATGGTACAGCTCCGAGAGTCCATCCGGATCTCCGGAATCACGGGCATCGCCATCACGAAGCTCGACGTGTTAACAGGAATCAGGAAGATAAAAATATGCGTGGGATACCGGAGTGACGGGGAAGAATTCACGGAATCCGTGCCCTCCAACCTCCGGACCCTCTCTCAGTGCAGGCCTGTCTTCGAGGAAATGGACGGATGGACGGAAGACATGAGCAAGGCGAAAAAGATGAAAGACCTGCCGAAAAATGCGAGAAAGTATCTCGACAGGTTGGAAAAACTTTTTGGCATTCCCATCGTCCTCGTCTCCGTCGGGGCGGACCGGGACGAAACCATCATCATCAAGAACCCCTTCGCTTCCTGACAGTTTTTGCTTGACAGGCCGGAAGCACGCTGTTAAGAGAGGCACCCTCAAAAACAATCCATGGGCCGTTAGCTCAGTTCGGTAGAGCAGCGGACTTTTAATCCGTTGGTCGAGGGTTCAAATCCCTCACGGCCCACCAGAAAAACAATCAAGTCAGCCACCTTGCAAAACAATTTTGTGCGTCCATTAAATCAAGCGGAGACCATCCCTCTTAATGGGCGATGAAAATAATTTTTAATATGCCTTGACATTCACTGAATGGCATCGTACACTACGCACACTATTTCGCACCCTCAATCTTTCCATTGGAAAGCGGGGTGCGCTTAAAGTTGGATAGAACATTTTGAAGTGCAAAGGTGGCCACCACAGCTCTTTAGAGTGCGGTGGCTTTTTTCTTTCTGCCAGAGTGACAATCCGACTTTTGGAAAATTTAAGAAAGGAGGATACAAGCGATGTCAGAAGGAAAAGTGAAGTGGTTCAATGAAAGTAAAGGCTTCGGGTTCATCGAAAAGGATGACGGCGGTGATGTGTTTGTTCATTACAGCGCCATCCAGGCCGGCGGTTTCAAGACGTTAGCAGAAGGCCAGCGGGTCAGCTTTGATGTGACGCAGGGCAAAAAAGGCCCGGCGGCAGAAAACGTGAAACCTTTATAAATTCACCAGCGGAAAGGGAGAGGTGCTTCATGGCAAGTTCATGTTGCAGGGAAGCGCCTCTTTTTTTTAGGGTCCTATTCGAAATAAATGAGAGAAATAGGCCGTGGGAGCTCGTGAATGGCGAAACCCAAAAATGATTCAGCGAAACGTCAGAGAGAAAAAGCGGAACGGCTCAAACATATCAAGGCGGCGTCTAAACGCATGATGGCCAAGCAGAAGAAGGCTCGTAAACCCTCCGGAAAGGATTTCAGGCCGGCGGATAAGTCATTTGACGGTGCCTCCTTGCATGGAAATTCCGATCATGCGGGCCCGGATGAAAGTACCCGCTGACAAGTAAAATCAGATCATTGCCTTTACGGCATGGTCACCACGAAACATCTAGAAAAAAGGACGGCAAAAATGCAGACCAAACTTTATGTAGGAAACCTGAGCTTCTCAGTAACCAATGAGGACTTGAAGGCTCTTTTCTCTGCCCACGGCGAGGTAAAAGATGTCAAGCTGATCGAAGGCAAGGGGTTCGGATTCGTTGAAATGTCGAATCAAGCCGAATCTGAATCAGCGAAAAAAGCATTGAACGGGAGCGATTTCAAAGGGCGCAACCTGAAAGTGGACATTGCCCAGCCGCCGAAGAGCAGATCGCGGGGCCAGAGATATCGTTAAACGAAAATGCGTTCCTGGTTCATCCGGATTCATCCTAGGCATCGGCACCCTTGAAGCTTAAAGCGCATATCATAATGAAACTCGTTTTAGTTTACGTCCCCAGAGCTCGTAGACGGCTTTTGGGGATTTTCTATTAGGAGGAACATGGCAAGACAAAGTCAAAACAAATTTATCAAACGCAAAAAAGAGCTCGATCGCATGCAAAAAGCAAGGGATAAAATGGCGAGGCGGCAGGGCGAGAGGAATAAAAGGACGGAGTCCGAGGGATCCCATACATCAGAACAACCCCTCGAAACCTCGAATAATTGAGCATCAACCATCGACGATCCGCCCCAGGGCGGACGGGCCAGGATTATACTTGGCCCATCAACAAAAAAAAGGAATAAAATGAATTTCAAATCGTTTAATCTACACCCCCACATCGAATCGGGCATCAGCGCCATCGGTTATGAGGCACCCACGCCGATTCAAATACAGGCAATACCACCCATTCTTCAGAAGCGGGATGTCATGGGTCAGGCACAGACCGGAACGGGAAAGACGGCCGCATTCGTTCTTCCAATCCTCCAGCGCCTGATGGAAGGACCGCGGAAGCGTGTCCGGGCGCTCATCATGGCGCCGACAAGAGAACTGGCGGAGCAGACGCACGAGGCCATCGGTCAGCTGGGACGCTATACGAAACTGAAGAGCGTCACCATCTATGGCGGCGTGAACCAGAACCCCCAGATCACCAAGCTTCGCAGCGGAGCGGAAATTATCGTGGCCTGCCCCGGGCGCCTGATCGATCTCATGGATCAGGGCATGATTGATCTGTCCCGCATTGAAGTGCTTGTCCTGGACGAGGCGGACCGGATGTTCGACATGGGTTTTCTGCCGGACATCCGAAATATTCTGAAACGCCTGCCTGTTCAGCGGCAGACGCTTCTTTTCTCGGCCACCATGCCTGATGATGTCCGGGATCTTGCGGAGAGCATCCTGCGCAATCCCGTCATTGTCCAGGTCGGCGATGCGGTTCCGGTATCCACGGTCTCCCATGCCATCTATCCTGTCGATCCGCACCTCAAAACATCTCTTTTGATGAAGATTCTGGACTGCACGGATATGACATCGGTGCTCGTCTTTACGCGCACCAAGGACCGCGCGACCCGCCTGGCAAAGCAGATGAAGAAATCCGGGTTTCTTGTGGCCTCGATTCAGGGCGATCTGTCCCAGAACAAAAGGCAGGAGGCGCTCGATGGTTTTCGCAGCGGCAAATACCATGTTCTCGTGGCCACTGACATTGCCGCCCGCGGTATCGATGTTTCGAAAATATCGCACGTGATCAATTTTGACATGCCCGACACGGTCGATGCTTACACGCACCGCATCGGACGCACCGGCAGGGCCACCCGCACCGGGGATGCGTTCACCTTTGTGACGCGTCCGGACAGGGCTTTTGTGTGGGCCATTGAAAATGTTTTGGGTGAAAAGCTGGAAAGGCGGATATTGGAAAATTTTGACTACACGATCCCCGCGCCGGCATTAAGCGAGGGTTCGAGTCGCTCGCGACGCCCGGGGAAGCGGCCGGGTCTGACAAAGGCCTCGAAAAAAACCGTGGAGCGACATGCCCATTCTTCCCCGCCGGTTTCGCGGCCTGCTTCAGGCGCGAGGAGAGGAAGGAAGGACCTTTCCCAGTCCCCATTGCTCGCTGGTTCACCCCAACTGAAATCGGGCCGGTCCCGCAGCATGCGTTGATCGTGCCGGTTTTCAGTATCCTCAACGATCGATAGTCATACGGTCGCGCAGGGAGAAGGAGTCATGAATACAGCATGCTACACAGGTGGGATGTGGGCACAGTATTTGAAGCAAGTTGTATTTTTTAATAAATTTTGGACATCTGCATAAAAGCTGCTGAAAGAATATGATAACCCTTACAAATATTTCGATGTCATGATATATTCTATGCGTATTTTGGGTGCTTGAATTCTCTCTTCTTAGAAGTTGATTCTCAAGATGCGCATAACCTTCCCAAATAAAACCTTCATCGTTTTCTTGACGCTGGTCGTCTATGCGATCTCAGTATCGCCCTCCTTTGTCCGGGCCGATACCTTGCAGGAAGCTGACAGGTTGAACAGTGAAGTCGTCAAAATTTACAAGGAAGGTAAATATAAGGAAGCTCTTCCTTATGCAGAAAAAGCATTGGACTTTTGCGAAAGAAATTTAGGACCGGAGAATCCAAAAACGGCAACCTCTCTGGATAATCTGGTTCACATTTACTATTACACCGGAGCTTATGAAAAAGCGGAACCTCTTTTGCTTCGCATCCTGGCCATTCGTGAAAAAACGTTGGGGCAGGAGCATACCGGCACTGCTTTATCCCTGAATAATCTTGCTTATTACTACTACCATAAAGGTGACTACGACAAGGCGGAGCCGCTCTTCCAGCGAGCCTTGAAAATTTACGAGAAAACCATTGGGCCCGACAAGCTGGATACGGCCGTCGTCGTATGGAACCTGGGCAATCTTTACAACAAAAAAAAGGCGTACGATAAGGCAGAGCCATTCTACAGACAAGCCCTGAGGATCTATAGCAAGAACCTGGATGCCAAGCACAAAAATATAGAAGAAGCCGTCAATAGCCTGGTCAAACTTTACGGAAAGACAGGCCGCTTTACGAAAGCAGAAGCCCTTTTGAAAGAATTCCTGGCCTTCCGGGAAAAGTATTTGGGACAAGAACATGCAGACACTTTGATCACCCTCCACCAACTCTATTCCCTGTACATGGAAAGGGGCTATTACGATAAAGCAGAACCGATCCTCAAAAAGATCGTCGCCGTTATCGAGAAGACGAACGGGCCGGAGCATCCAAAGACGGCCTTGTATTTGGATAATCTGGCCATGCTCTATTTCAGAATGGGATTATATGACCAGACGGAACCCCTCCTGAAAAGATCCCTGGCCATCAGAGAGAAGGTTTCAGGTCCTGAGCATGTCGATACAGCACAAAGCCTGGGTAATTTGGCTACGCTGTATTCACGTATCGGTTCTTATGACCGGGCGGAGCCGCTTTACAGGAGGTCATTGGCCATCCATGAAAAAGTGCATGGTTGGGATCATCCGGATACGGCGATATCCCTGAGCAACCTCGCAACGTTCTATAGCGATATCGGTTTATACGATCAGGTAAAGCCCCTCTATCAGCGAGCTCTGGCGATCTGCGAGAAAACGTTTGGTCCGGACCATCCATACATAGCGGCAATACTGGGCAATCTGGCGACGGTTTACATTCAGAAAGGGTCCTACGACCAGGCACGGCCCCTTCTGAAAAGATCCCTTGAGATCCGGGAGAAAATACTGGGGGCGGAGCATCCCGAAACAGCGAGTTCGCTGGCATCCCTGGCATTTCTCAATGTGAAGATGGGCGACCGAGATCAGGCCGAACCCCTTTACAAAAGAGCATTGGCGATTGATGAAAAAGCACTTGGTCGGGAGCATCCGTACACGGCGCTGATCATGCATAACCTGGCCCTTTTGTATGCGTCGTCAGGACGCACCAAGGACGCCCTGCCTTTGATGGAAAATGTCCAAAAAATAGACCAGAATCAGTTAAATCAAATTATGGGATTTACCTCCGAAGATCAGCAAAGACTGTTCGTCACAGAGACGAATAGCGACCTCTATATTTACCTTAGCCTGATCTACAGGTACTTTCCCGATGATTCGGAAACGGTAAACAGCGCCTTGAGGAAATGGCTCGCCCGCAAGGGGCTTCTTCTTGAAACACAGCAGAGAATTCAGGATTTCCTCTCCGAAGTTTCTTCTCCCCAGGCACGGGAAATCTTCAACAACCTGGTACAGGTTCGACAAGATTTGGCCGGACTTGTATTAAGAGGTATCGGTGAGGGAGGATCGGACGCGCACAAGAGGCGCATTGCCGAGTTGAATGCTAAAAAGGAGGACCTGGAGGCCGAGCTCAGTCGTCTCAGCAAGTCCTTCGCCAGGAAGCGCCTTTCCTGGTATTCCGACAAGACATGGGGAATCAATACCATACTGCCGCGTCAATCGGTGCTTCTCGAGATTGCCAGAATCCAGGACTTCGATTTCAAGACCGGCAAATGGACATCCGAACGTTATTTAGCCTTCATTCTTGCGCCGTCGAAATATGCCGTCGTATCCCTCGTCGATCTGGGTGAGGCCCAGCGGATAGATGAAACGGTATCGCTCCTTAAAAAAACGTTAAAGGATACCGCAGCGCCCCATGAAAACCTGATGAAAAACAGCACCGATCTATACCGCATGGTTTTTGCCCCCCTCAAGAAAGCCATCGGCAATGCGCAACAGATATTTATCTCGCCGGACGGCAGTTTGAATCTTATACCCTTCGAAGTGCTCAGGGATGAAGAGGGCCGGTTCCTCATCGAGACCTACAACTTCAATTATGTTTCCGCCGGGAGGGATATTACCGGCTTCGGTCTCGAAACGGAAAAGGGGAGGAGATACGTACTGATTGGAGACCCCGATTTCGACCTGGCGGCGAAGACACCGGATAAGAAGAGAGATGTATCATTGGCCCGGGCCCGCTCCCGACAAATGAAGGGGGTTACCTTTCCTCGCCTGAAAGCGACAAGAGAGGAAGTGAAGGCCATCGCCAATATTCTGGGCCGGTCCAAGTGCGATATCTACATGGGTAAAGATGCCAGAGAATCGGTTCTCCACGGCAAGGAAAGCCCCCAGATACTCCACATGGCGACGCATGGATTTTTCCTTTCCGACCAGGACTGGTCATCCTTCATGGATCAAAATACTCGGGGAATTACCCTGGTAGAGAAAAAGAAGTTGTTGGACCAGAAGCCGGTCCGTATTGAAAATCCGCTTTTACGCTCCGGTCTTGCTTTGGCGGGAGCAAACAATTCCCTTGCTCTTGAAGGGGCCGCAGAAGGGATACTTACGGCAGATAAAATTCTGGGCCTGAACCTGACGGGGACGGATCTGGTGGTGCTATCCGCCTGTGAAACGGGCATAGGTGAGGTCAGGAGCGGCGAAGGGGTATACGGCTTAAGAAGAGCGTTTACCCAGGCCGGCGCCAAAAGACTTGTCATGAGCATGTGGGAGGTGCCGGATCGTGAGACCAAGGAACTGATGGTCAACTTTTACCTCAATCTGCAAAAAGGAACCGCACATGGGGAAGCGCTCCGTCAGGCGGCTCTCGCAGAGAGGGATATTGTGAAGAAACGCTACGGCTACGATCATCCTTACTACTGGGGGGCTTTTGTCTTCCTGGGGGATCCTCTGTGAACCGCGTACGGAAATCCCATCCCGGATCAGTGACGACAGGCCTGCAACGCAAGACGATAGGATGATAATGCGAAATCCTCCCTTATAAAAGGGGGACTGATACTCATTAAAATCAGGAGGACGTTTTATGAAGAGAATGGTTTTTATCGCCACCGCAGTGTTTGTTATGTTCAGCCTGTTTCTGGGTTGTGCACAGGAAAAGAAGCCGGACTACAACGCGGAAATCAACGAAAAGGGGAAAATCGTTGCCGAGGCGGATGCCAAGCTTGCGGCAAATAAGTTTGACGAAGCCGCAGCGACTTACCAAAAGGCTCTGTCCGAACTCGACGCGCTGAAACAAAAAATTCCCGCCGGCAATCCGTCCCTGGCATCTCTGGAGACCCTGGTAAGCGGTATCAAAAACAAGCTGGAGAAGGTCGCATCCGCCAAGCAGGAATTTGAAGCAAAGGCCGCTGCTGAAGCAAAAAAGGCGGGAGCAAAACCTGAGGCCAAACCGGTGGTAAAGCCAAAGGCGAAGGCAGAGATAAAAACAAAAACCGAAATAAAAAGCGAAACGCAAACGACAAAGGAAGCAGCGGTTGCTGAGCCGGCGAAGAAGGAACCCGTAAAGTGGAAAGTCGTTTATAGAGGAGAACTGAAAACCGGAGAGACGGAATGGCATATCCTCTGCGGAGAGAGCCTGGCAAGGATCGTCCGGCAGGACCCCAAAAAAAAGGAGAAAGCCTATCAGGGGGGATTCGGAGGCAAATGGTATGACAAGCTGAACGAAGCTGCCGTAGCAGCCTGCTCAAAATGACCGGCAACGCGGCTCCCCCGAGCATCTTCTCCGGGGCATTTCACACGACGTTTTTTCCTCATTTGCTGTCAGCCAGACTGCGGCTGAAGAAAAGGGAAGATGAAGGCACCTCCTTTTCCAACAGCATGGAATTCACGATCATGCTTGCCGTATGTCTGGTCCTTGCCTTAACAGGACTGCCTTCCGGGATGGCGCGGGGATCATGGGTCGGGTGGATACTGGGCATCATAGGGATCCTGGGCATCCTGACCTTCTTCACGATCAGCGTGCTCTCTCAACTTGGGACCCGGCCCACATATGACCGCTTTCTCGTGGGGATATTTTTCTTTTTTGTCTTTCTGGGCATAACCGCCGGGATATTTGCCGGCTCACTCAACCACTCACTCCTTTTGGGAACATTGAGTGGTGCGGCGGGACTTCTGATTGGATACGCCGTGGGCATCTTCGCAGGGCTCTGGTTCCAGTATCTCGGCTGGATAGCTCCGCTGTTAAACTTGCTGGCAGGTCTCGGGATAATCGGCATGATCACCGTAGATTTGGTATTGCTGCTTGGATGATTTATAAATGAAGGAGAATGATGTGCAAGGCACCGAAGAACGGAACCCGGCAGAGCTTGTCTCACGGGGTTATAAAATGAAAAAGTCCCTTGCCATCTTCTTTCTTCTTTTGCCGATATCAGTCGCCATCTTCTTTGCGGGCAATGCATGCGGCGAGGAAAAACAGTCGTATGCCGCTCTCCTGCAAAAGGTGAAGTCTTTCGACCGCTCCGTCGACTTCCGCGCGCTCAGACTCACGTATGCCGAAACGCCGGAGTACAACCCTTACGCAAGTGACAGCGCACGTAACCAGATGTTTGACGCCCTGCGCAACAAGAAGTACGAAGAGGCCCTTCGGTTTGCGCAAGCAATACTGGAGAATAATTATGTCGATTTGGACGCTCATTTTGTTTGCCGGATCGTGTACAAGAATATGGGGGATCCTGAGAAATATGATTATCACCAGTTTGTATTGCGCGGCCTTATGAACTCCATCTATGAATCGGGGGATGGGTCAACTCCTGAGAAGGCTGCCGTGGTTATCGATGTCAAAGAAGAATATTTTATTCTGTATGCAAACGGGCTGGAGACAACGAAGAGCAGTTCAATGAAGTTCGGTGGCCATGATTACGACAAAATGGAAGTCCAAAATAAGAAAACCGGAGAGAAAATGGTTTTATTCTTCAATATCGATATTCCATTTGGATGGCTGAGCAGGAAAATGAAAACGAGATAGTGCAACGGACTGCTTTTCCTCGCCGCCGTTTCCGCCTGACGAAAAATTCTCATCTCTGAATCAGTCTTGTCGTTCTTCCGAAATTACTGTATAAATTGAAATCATTCGTGAACAGACTCTTGACGGAGGATGCGATGCGCGAGAAGAAAGGACTCAAGGGGTTCAGCAGGAGAGCTTTTCTCGGGGCGGGCGCTGCGGGAACCGTGTCAGCGCTCCTCGGTTGGGATGGCCTCGCCAATGCCGTGGAATACGCATTACCGGAGGCCTTTGTCTTTCCCGCACCTGTCTATCGGACCCTGGGCCGGACAGGCCTGAAGGTCACGATCGTGAGCTTTGGTGCCATGCTGACTCCTGAGGCGGAGGTGATAAAAGTCGCTTTCGAGCATGGCATCAACTATGTTGATACCGCCCGCAGATACATGAACGGAAGGAATGAGGAAATCGTCGGCGAGGCGCTGAAAGGCAGGCGCGACAAGGTATATGTGGCAACGAAGACGCGCCCTTCTTCGACATCGAAAGCCGACATTTTCAAGGATGTTGAAACGAGCCTTCGGTCGCTCGGCATCGATTACATCGACGTCATCCAGCTCCACAACCTTACCGGTCAGGAGAGAGTTTATATTCAGGAAACCCGGGAGGCCCTTGTCAGACTGAGAGAGCAGGGCAAGGTGCGATTCTTCGGCGTCACCACGCACACGAACCAGGCGGAGGTGCTCCACGCCCTCGTGGATGATCGTGAAAGGTTCTTTGACACGGCCCTTGTGGCGTACAACTTCAAGAGCGGCCCGTCCGTCAGGGAGGCCGTCGCAAGAGCCGCCCAAGCGGGGATCGGGATCATCGCCATGAAAACGCAGGCGGGAGGCTACGAGACAGACGCGCTGGGCCCGATCAGCCCTCATCAGGCGGCCCTTAAATGGGCGCTTCAGAACAAGCATATCACAAACGCGATTCCCGGCATGAGAGACATGGCGGAGCTGAGAGAAGATATTGCCGTCATGGGGATGCGCTTCGGGTACCTCGATAAACTTATCCTGAAACGATACGGCGCCGCCATCCGACCCTACTATTGCCATCTCTGCGGAGACTGCGAAACAACCTGTCCGAAGGGCGTTGCCATCAGCACGATCAACCGCTGCCTTATGTATGCAGAGGCTTACAAGAGCTCCGAGCTTGCCCGGGCAACCTACGAAGAAATCCCTTTGCACGCCTCTGCCGCTGCGTGTCTTGACTGCTCGGACTGCACGGCGAGATGTGGCCATGGGCTCGATATTGCAGCCCGGATGGAACAGGCGAGAAAATTAATGATCTGACAAAAAACAAGGGGGAGGTGCCATGCGTCGACCCGGTGTGATCACCTTGATCATCCTGTGCGCCTTCGTTTTCATGTTGTGCTCATCCGTTCCGGTCTGCGCAGCTGTTGATGATGCCATGAAGAACGCTCTGTCCCGGAGCGCATTCGGCGAAGGCTGGGCTCTTGACGGCAGCGTGAAATTCTACACACCGGATACCCTGTTCGAACAAATCAATGGCGAGGCCGAACTCTATTTCCCCTACGGGTTCGAGGCGCTCGCCACAGCCATCTATACGAATAAGGCAGACCCGCAGTTGTCCCTCCTGGCCGATGTGTACAGGATGAGTTCTCTGCTCAATGCTTTCGGCATCTATTCCAATTATCGAAAGGCGCGTTCTGAGGAGGCACCGATAGGCGCCGAGGGTTTTGTGTCTTCAACTCAGCTCATGTTCTATCAGTACAAGTATTTCGTAAGGCTTCAGTCCTCCGGGCATGAAGGGGCCAAAGCCGTCCTCCTCGCCTGCGGCCGCGCTGTCTCACAGAACCTCCCGCCCGATGCGGGCCGTCCCAGGGAACTCGCGCTGATAAAAATACCGGGTGTCGTGCCGAAAAGTGAACGATATATCGCCCGAAGCCTGCTGGGGTATCCTTTTTTCCGCAAAGGCGTCACGGCCGATTTGATTCTGGAGGGTGAACGGGCACAGGTTTTTGCCGTTCTTGAGGACTCAGGGGATGCCGCTCGAAAGACTTTTGAGCATTACGCGTCGTACCTGAGATCATCGGGAAAGAATTTGGACATAAGCGAAAGCCCTGAGCGGATCTCTCTAACGGCACTTGATCCGATGTACGGAGGAGTGTTCGCAGAACAAACCGGTCATTATGTCATCGGCATTATCAGGCTGAAAGAACCTTCCACAGCGAAAGAGCTCATCGGGCAGATGCGGGAACGGCTGTCCATCAAACCTCCCCCGGGGGGATTAATGATGATGAAGAAGGAGATGTCGCAATGACAAGGAAAATAGATCCTTCAAAGCTGGTGTGCCAGATATGCAAAAAGCAAAAGAGCGCGGACAATATCATACCGGCAGGACTCGTTCGCGGTCCCATCGCGGAAAAGATAAAAGAGGTGTTTCCCGATTGGTCATCGGACGGTTATATATGCACTGCCGATCTGAATCGCTTCCGGAGCGAATACGTTGAAGAAATGATTAAACAGGACAAGGGAGAGTTTACAGTCATAGAAGAGCAGGTTGTAAAAAGCCTGAGAGAGCATGAACTCCTGACCAGGAACCCAAATATTGAATATGAGCAGCAGCTCACTTTCGGGGAGCGGACCGCAGACGGGCTGGCCGATTTTGGAGGAAGCTGGAAATTTCTGGGAATATTTGCGGGGATCATCATTTTATGGGTGATCTTGAATTCGGCACTGATCATCTTCAAACCGTTTGATCCCTATCCCTACATTCTTCTTAATCTGGTTCTGTCATGTCTTGCCGCAATCCAGGCGCCGGTTATCATGATGAGCCAGAACAGGCAGGAATCGAAGGATCGTATAAGGGCGGAGTTCGATTACAAGATCAATCTGAAGGCCGAGCTTGAAATACGCCACCTGCATGAAAAACTCGATCACCTCCTCCTGAATCAATGGCAAAGGCTTCTGGAAATACAGGAGATCCAGACGCAAATGATGGAAGAGCTTTCTGAGAAGCGGTCACGTTCCTGACAGGAGAATTCCTTCCCGCACCGTTCATTGAATGTGTGAACAAGACTGCATTTGGTATCTTTATAATCAGGGTTCCCCAGTGCTTTTTCCGTTTTATACACTGCGACAAACCACGCGGTCATAATACGAGCCACCCTGTCATTACTCGCGTGCTTCCACGAATCATTGCAAGGGGAGCAGTCTGGAGGCCACCAGTGCCGGCATGTGCCGTAGCTGCCGCGATGGCCATCTTTGCAGCGGATTTTCATATCAGGACAATCGGCACATACAGGTGACGCGATACCCAATGTAAAAACCAGTATAGCGGGTATTTAAAAAAAAGCCTTTTCACGGCAGCTTCCTGAAATGATTTTCAGCTTTCTTTATCGCTATTTTCTTTTCGGGACCTTCAGAACAGTATGGGCCACAAATGTTTCACCCTTTTTCTCATACCCTACCCTGACGAAATCTCCCTTTTGGATATCTTTCATTTCCCGGAAACCGACAAGCCTTGCTGAAGATATGTCAAACATAATATCACCCTCTTCGGCAAGATACTCTTTTGTCAATACGTTCTTTTCGTGGACATAGAATTCCATTTCAAACTTTACCTTTACCGTCATGGTCTTTGCGCTGCTGTCAACTCCCTCCACTTCACCAAGGAATGTATCGATTTTCTTAACTTCGGCAGCCTTCTGCAGTTCCCCGGGTCTTTCCTGGGCAAAACCCGTTGAAAGCAATACCAGCATCATGCTAACAAGTGCCACGCTGAGACATGTCCATGGCTTTTTCATGCGGACCACCTCCTGAAATTATTGTGAATATAGTTGTTTGCGATTATAGAAAAAACCTCTCCCCATAGTCAAGGCAGAAAGATAAACGAATATAAACGAGGCCGACTTCACATGTTTTCATCTTCGTGCAGAATCCATTTGCCTTCCTGAAGTTTTGATTTTTCTATTTTGCCCTTTCATGATACATTGCAACGGGAAATAAATTGAAACGGCTACGGCTCAGATTCTTTCAAAGAAATACCACTTGAAGTTTCATCTATAAGTCAAAGAACCCTGCTTATCTGTTGTCAAGGAAGGGTCTCTTCATGAAAGACGAATCCAAAACAAAAAAACAACTCATCGATGAGCTCAAGGCCCTGAATCAACAGGTGGCCAAGATCAAAAGGTCGGAAAAAAAGCTCAAGCAGGTCATCGAGGCATTGAAAGGAAGTGAAGAGCGCTACCGGCTGGCAACGGAACACTCGAATGAAGGAATTATTGTCGTCAAGGGTGACGAACGTATTTTCTTTAACCAGAAGTATCTGGAGCTGACAGGTTACGGCCGGCCGGAGGAACTCGTCGGCAAACCCCTTTTCGCTCATATTCACCCCGATGATCGTGAGAGGGTGGAGACGTTTATACGTCGAAGACAGAAAGGAGAACCCGCTCCATCTCGATATGAATACAGGATCATCCGACGGGATGGATCCGTTGTCTGGATAGAAATCTCTACCTCTGTCATTGCTTATAAAGGCGAAAAAGCTTCCCTCGGTTATCTGAGGGACGTCACCGAGCGCAAGCGCGCCGAGGAGGAGCTGAGGGACAGCGAGCAGCGACTGTCGAGCGTGATCCAGGGTTCTCCGATCCCCACGTTTCTCATCGGGAAAGATCACCGGGTGATTTACTGGAACCGAGCGCTGGAGGAGTTGAGCCGGATCAAAGCGGAGGATGTCATCGGCACCCGGGAACACTGGAGAGCTTTTTACCGTTCCGACAGGCCCTGCATGGCGGATTTGATTGTGGATGACGCGCTGGAGACGGTTCCCGACTGGTACTCCGGCAAGTTCAGCAAGTCCCGGCTGCTGGAAGAGGCTTACGAAGCGACGGACTTTTTCCCCGAGCTCGGCGACGAGGGCCGGTGGCTGCGTTTCACGGCCGCCGCGATCCGCAGCTCGGCGGGAGACCTCATGGGCGCCGTGGAAACCCTGGAGGACGTCACCGAGCGCAAGCGCGCCGAGGAGGAGCTGAGGGACAGCGAGCAGCGACTGTCGAGCGTGATCCAGGGTTCTCCGATCCCCACGTTTCTCATCGGGAAAGATCACCGGGTGATTTACTGGAACCGAGCGCTGGAGGAGTTGAGCCGGATCAAAGCGGAGGATGTCATCGGCACCCGGGAACACTGGAGAGCTTTTTACCGTTCCGACAGGCCCTGCATGGCGGATTTGATTGTGGATGACGCGCTGGAGACGGTTCCCGACTGGTACTCCGGCAAGTTCAGCAAGTCCCGGCTGCTGGAAGAGGCTTACGAAGCGACGGACTTTTTCCCCGAGCTCGGCGACGAGGGCCGGTGGCTGCGTTTCACGGCCGCCGCGATCCGCAGCTCGGCGGGAGACCTCATGGGCGCCGTGGAAACCCTGGAGGACGTCACCGAGCGCAAGCGCGCCGAGGAGGAGCTGACCAAGATCAAGAGGCTGGAGTCGCTGGGTCATTTCGCGGATGGTGTTGCCAAGGATTTTGACAGTCTCCTTTCTGCCATTCTCCGCAATATCTTTCTCGCAAAGGTATCGGTCACCAAAGAAGATAAAGCAATGGAAGAACTGCTGTCCGTCGCGGAGAAAGCTGGTCTGCAGGCAAAAGAATTGGCCCATCGGCTGATCACCTTCGCCAAGGGTGGTTATCTCCTGCGGCGGGTGACATCCCTGGAACCGATATTGAGAGAAACCGTTGCGAATGTTTTGGCGGATTCCAATGTCCAATGCCGTTTTTCCATAGCCGATGATCTCTGGTCTTCGGAAATCGATGATGAACAAATTCAGAGGGTGATCAGAAATATCGTCCTCAACGCCCGGGAGGCCATGCCTGAAGGGGGAATGATGGATGTCGCGGCCGAAAACGTGACCGCGCAGGCAAAGGGAGGTCTCCCTTTAAAAGAGGGGAATTATCTGAAAGTGTCCATCCGGGACCGGGGTGTCGGTATTTCAAAAGAGAATCTTTCAAAAATCTTTGATCCATACTATACGACAAAAACGGCAAGAGGTCAGAGGGGAATCGGCCTGGGTCTCGCCGTATGCTATTCGATTGTCAAAAACCACGGGGGCTTGATGACCGTAGAGTCCGAGCCGGGGTCAGGGACGACGTTTCATATTTATCTGCCCGCTTTTCCCCATGCCGTTGCAGAACCCTCGTCAGACAGCGCA
>CAYXFF010000015.1:18013-24583 GCA_964464185.1 uncultured Syntrophaceae bacterium
GAGTCTGACCCTGATTTTTCTTGATCTTCGGAATCATCATCGGTGTATTCTTCCTGTATTCCAGATACTCTTCCCCCAGGCGTTTCTCGAGTTCGGGCTCTTCGATATATTTAATTTCGAGGATGACGATGAGGATAAAGGCGGGAACGAAGATCACGGTCAGGGACAGGGAACCGGAAAAGATGCCGATACCGATGAGCAGCATGAAGACGCCCAGCATCATGGGGTTTCTCATATAAGCATAAGGACCATCCACAACCAATGCCGGCGGCGGATTGAAGGGAACCGGTGTCCCCTTCGCCCTCATGAATTTCCATACGGACCACAGCCACAAACAGAAGCCTGTTATGAGAACGGGCAGAGATATCAAAAGACCGCATCTCCCGGGGATGAGCTTGGGGAAGCCGAGGAGCCGGTCCATTTGAAAGGAGAGGTAAATCATGAAGACGATGCCGAGGAAGAAGACAACCCCGAAAGAGGTGAGGATCCGGCGGACCTTCTTTGAGCTTGTCGCCCCCTTATAGAAAAGATCGATGATCCCTTCCTGAAAAGATTTGATCGGCATTTTTCTCCACCTCTTCCCTCAGGACTTGAAGGCCTCCACAAGGGCATCCATGTGTTTCCCCTTTTGAAGTAAGCGAACCTCCTTGAAACCAGCCTGCGATAAACCGGTCCTGATCTGCTCAAAGGTATACGTGCCGCCTCCTTCCGTGCCCATGAGCATGTTGATTGCGAAAAAGGCGCCATCCTTCGGGTGGACCCGGTCGGGCTCCATGACATGATCGCGAATGACGATCCGCCCGCCGGAATTCAGTGAACGGAAGACCTTTCCGTAAAGATCGAGGTTCTGTTCGGGGCTGTTCTGGTGGATGATGGCGGAAACGAAGGCGAGGTCGTGCCCCTCTGGAAATTCATCCCGGCAGAAGTCGCCCGCGACAAGGACAGTACGGTCAAGCATTCCCGCCTCGCCGAGCCGATCACGGGCCATCTCGACGACTTCGGGTCTGTCGAAAAGCGTGGCCTTCATTCGGGGAGAGGCTTGGAGAAAGGCGATCGTATAAGTGCCCGACGCCCCGCCCACATCGAGCAGGGCCTTTGACGGGCCGGGATTCACCGCGGCCACGATCTCCCTTGCAAGCGGGAGGGCGACGACATGCATGGCCCCGATGAAGGCTTGCATTTCATCCGTCCCTCTAGAAGGCCTGGCCGTGCTCCCCGATTCAGCCGTCCCTCCTTGCACGACATTCGTCAGGCGGGACCATCTGTGCCAGAGGTGGGCCGCGTGGAGAACCATGGGGAGAACTGAACGGGGATGACCCTTGGAAAGAAACGGGGCAAGGGCGGCGTCGCACCGATACGTTTCACCTTTTTTAATGAGCAGCCCCATGGCCGCAAGGGCGTCCAGAAGAATGATCAAGGCCCGGAGATCAGCACCGATCCGGCTTGAGACCTCCTTCGCGGTCAAAGGCTCCTCGCTCAAAACGGTGAAGATGTTCAACTCGGCTCCGGAAAGGAGGATGCGGCTCTCCATAAAATCCCGGGCCAATTTCAAGATTTTCTCCGGACTATCGAAGCGCATGGTTTATTCTCCCTGTCCTTTCTTGTATCAGGATTTGATACGAATCTGACTTTACTCTTTAAAGCGTTTTTCCCGAGATTACAATTGGAAATCTCTGTCACCTGCCCTTCAAGGAATGTGAAGGGGAAGTTGTTTTCCCAATTCGGTTTACAAGTATAATATAACGTTCAGTAACAAGTGGAGATTTTCCTCCGGCACCGGAATTGATATACGTATCATAATTGCAGAACTTTAATTGAAAATTTGGTATAAAAGGCGCAGACGTTAAAGATCAAAAAACAAACGAGGCGATTAAGCATGCGTTACGTGAGATTTGGAAAAACGGGTTTGAGAATTTCTGAACTTGGATTTGGCGGCATTCCCATTATCCGTCTCAGCCGCGACACGGCGGTGAAAGTGCTTCAGCGTGCTTATGAACGGGGAATCACCTTTTATGATACCGCCAATGCTTACCGTGACAGTGAAGATAAAATGGGACGTGCCTTTTACGGCATACGGGAAAAGGTTGTCATAGCAACGAAGACCATCAAACGGGATGCCCAAAGCGCGATGAAAGATCTGGAAAACAGTTTACGCATGCTGAGGACGGATTATATCGATTTATACCAGTTGCATCAAATAGCCCAGGAAAAGGACTGGAGTGCCGTTACTGCTCAGGGCGGGGCGTTGGAAGCTGTCGTCAAGGCCAGGGACGAGGGTAAAGTGAGATTTATTGGCGTCACTTCCCACAACCTCTCGATGGCCGTGAAACTGGTCGAAACCGGCTTGTTCAGCAGCATTCAGTTTCCATTCAATTTTATTGAGGATGCTGCGAAAGATGAACTTCACACAAAAGCGCTGGAACTGGACATGGGGATTCTGGCTATGAAACCGTTTGCCGGCGGGATGATTGATAATGCCGCCATTGCTTTTAAGTTTTTGCGTCAATATCCTGATGTGATACCCATTCCAGGTTGCGATTCAGTCGATTCAGTGGATGAGATAGTCTCTTTTTATCATCATCCAAACCTTGTGACTGAAAGAGACACACGTCTCATGGAAAAATATCGTACGGAACTGGGTAAACAGTTTTGCCGCCGCTGTGAATACTGTCAGCCGTGCCCGAACGGAGTCATGATTACGATGGCCATGGCTTATAAGATAATCGCCTCCAGGATGTCACCGGCCGTCTCCGTTGAATTTTCCCGGGTGGCGATGGAAAGCGTGAAACTATGCGACGATTGCGGGGAATGCATCGAACGCTGCCCCTATGAACTGCCGATTCCGGAAATGCTGAAGTCGAGTTACGATCTTTACGAACAGCACCTGGCTGACCTGTCAAGAAAATAGACCTGGGTCCGCCCCTCATTTAGAACTTTCTAGTCTTGATTTTTCTATTTAACCTTTTTATGCTACATTGTAATATGAAATAAACAGAAATGCTCTCACCTGTAATGGGAACCCTCGAAATGGCGGAATTCTAATTCTAAATATGGTGTTCTGGGGACAGTCAAAGTGGAAGGAGGTTTCTTATGGGCAATTTACTCGTTAATACAAGAGATCAGCAATTTGTTCTCTTTGAGCAGCTCGGCATAGAAAAATTGTTCAAGAGTGAGAAGTATGCCGATTTCTCGAAGGAAATGGTACTGATGATGCGGAACGAGGCGGAGAAGCTGGCAGTGAATGTCCTTCTTCCGGCATACGCTGACGGGGATAAGGAAGGATGCACTTTTAAGGACGGAAAAGTTTATATTCCGGCAAGCTTTCATGAAGCTTTTAAGAAATATGTTGAAGCGGGGTGGCTCTGCTCGACTGAATCTCCCGACGTTGGAGGCCAGGGGCTTCCGATTATTGTGACAACAGCATGTCTGGAAGTTATGTTTGCAGCCAATTTCGCCTTTCTTATGTATCCGGGGCTCACCCACGGTTCTGCCCATTTGATTGAACAGTATGGCACCGAGGAACAGAAGAAAAAGTACATGTACAACATGTATGGCGGCAAGTGGACAGGGACCATGTGCCTGACTGAACCGGGGGCAGGCACCGACGTAGGCGCACTGAAGACATCTGCAAAGAGATTGCCCGACGGGACATTCAGCCTTACCGGGACGAAGATATTCATCTCCTGCGGCGATCATGACCTTGCGGAAAACATCGTTCACACTGTTCTTGCCAGAATCGAAGGAGATCCTCCGGGGACATCAGGCATTTCGATTTTTCTCGTTCCCAAATACAGGGTCAAGGACGACGGCGCTATCGGAGAATTCAACGATGTCCGGACAGGCAATATAGAGCATAAGATGGGTATCAAGGGGTCTGCAACCTGTACGCTTAATTTTGGCGATGAGGGGAAATGCATCGGTGAGCTTCTGGGACAAGAGCGTCAGGGCATGAGGATCATGTTCCTTATGATGAATGCGTCGAGGCTGGAAGTGGGGATGCAAGGCCTTGGTCATGCAACGGCGGCGTATGAACATGCCGTTCAATATGCCAAAGAGAGGATCCAGGGGGCTCCCATTTGGGACATGAAAAATCCCGATGCGAAAGCCGTTCCTATTATTCAGCATCTGGATGTCAGGAGAAAGCTTCTGTGGATGAAGGCCCACGTGGAAGGCATAAGGGCCCTGATCTACTTCACCGCGTTCTGCATGGATCTGGCAAAAGTATCAACAACGGAGCAGGAGAGGGAAAAATGGCACGGACTGGTTGAACTTCTCACACCTGTCTGCAAGGCATACTCTTCGGAAAAGGCGCAGCTGATCTGTTCCTATGCCATCGATGTCTATGGCGGGTACGGATACTGTTCCGAGTATCCCATTGAGCAGTATTTCAGGGACTGTAAAATAGCCAGTATCTATGAGGGGACAAACGGTATTCAGGCTCTTGACCTGGTCGGCAGGAAACTCGGCCAGCGGAAGGGCGCGGACGTCATGAACATGTTTGGCGAGATTCATGCATCTATATCGAAATTGAAACGGATTGAAGATCTCAAAAGTCATGTCGCCTGCCTGGAAGAAGCCTGCAATGCGCTGATCGATCTCACCATGCATTTTGCCCAGCTCGGGAAAAGCGCGGGTTTTCTCATGCCGGTCTTGAATGCGACTCCATACCTTGAGATTCTTGGTGATGTCGTAATCGGGCATTTCCTGATGCAGGCTGCAGGCATTGCCGATGAAAAGCTGAATGCCATTTATATGGAAAGGGGTGTGGGGGAATCAAAAGGGAAGAAGCGTGCGTTGATTCACGAAGATCCCGATGTTGCGTTCTATTACGGCAAGAATGCAGCCGCGAAGTTTTATGCCATTGATGTTCTTTCCACTGTAAAGTCAAGATGTGAAGCCATCAAATTCGGCGAGAGGGTCCCGATTGAAATGCCGGAAGAGTCTTTTACCTGCTGAGTTCAGCGTGAAAGAGGATAAGCAGATGCAAACAATAATTGATGCCGACCTGTCCCCCGTCTCTTCTTGCTCTGCGCTCAATGAAAGAATCATTTTTATCGTAGAGCAAAGGTAAAAAACGTGTTACTTTATCTCTGCAAAATCTGTAATTCTTCGGAAAGGAGATCCTAACCATGTCCAGGCTTAGAATGACAGTGCGGATTCTCGTCAGCCTGCTGCTGATGGCTGCCCTTGTGAGTTGTGCAACCGGCCCCCAAAAGCAAAGCACAGGGCAATATTTTGACGACTCCGTCATAACCTCCAAAGTCAAAGCCTTGCTTTTAAAAGATGAGAAACTGAAGGGATTCCAGATCAAAGTGGAAACGTACAACGGGGTGGTTCAGTTGAGCGGTTTTGTTGATTCCCGGCAGACGATCGACAAGGCGGGGGAAGTCGCAAAGAGTGTGGCGGGGGTTCAATCCGTCAAGAACAACCTCATCCTGAAATAAATCATTTTTTTAAACCGGATGGCGCGAACGATTTCAATTTCTCGGGGACGGTCGCGCCATCGTCATTTTCAACCATCCAACCACATGTTTCATGTTTCAAGTTACTTTTCCCCGAACTCTTGACAGAGTACATCAGGTTATCCGCATATTTTATGACTTCATCGGCCGTAGCTGGTGCGCTGAGGTAAGTCACGGCACCGATACTCAGTGTCACGGGCCAGCCGTTCTCTTTCATGATTTCGAGAAATCTTTTCTGAATCTTTTCAATAACCGCTTTCCCCTGCTCATATCCGGTTTCCGGGAACAGGATGCCGAATTCGTCCCCTCCAAGCCGTGCTGCGATATCGGTCTTTCGGATATTCTTACGAAAATTGTCGGCCACCAGAATGAGCAGTTCATCTCCCACGTGATGCCCGAATTGGTCGTTGAGGATTTTAAAATTATCACAATCAATATAGGCAAACGTGAAGGGGCTTTTATACCGCCGGCACCTCTCAATCTCAAGATCGGTCAGCACTTTAAAATATCCGGAGTTCGCCACTCCGGTCAGGGAGTCTGTTCGGGCTAACATTCTCTCTTTCTCTAATGCGTTTTTCAATGATGACAATGACAGGGCGACAATAAGAAAGAACCCGAGCATGGCCAGTATATCCCATAACCAGATCAGGGAATATGAAAAGGCCTTTCCCGCCATCATATCTGTTAGAAATATGGTTATTGTGCTGACAATCGAAATGAGTTCGCCGCTTTCTTTTCCCGCAAACCATGTGACGAATGCAATCGGAATTAAGTAAAATATCGCAAGTCGAACTTCATATCCCGTCAGATAATCTATGACCCCTATAAAGACAACCAGGATCAAGCCGATCACGCTTACTGAAAGCCTTGATTGCTTTTCAAAATAGATTGATATCTTCTCAAAATATGTTTCAAAAGATTTCATTGGTTACTTCGGGGCCTGGGCTGCCGGTTTATTAAACTGCGCGGGGCAGTTCGGTCCGAAGGATACTTCAAAAGTCGCCTCGGCGTTGCAGTGACGGAGCCCGACGCCGTCATCGTAAGCATAGGTATAGGCCGTTTTCTTGCACATGTCGTGAATGGATTTGACGTAATTCGTATTTACGAC
>CAYXFF010000016.1:0-21246 GCA_964464185.1 uncultured Syntrophaceae bacterium
TTGATCATCACCAGGTTTTGTCTTTCCATCGGTTTCCCCGTGATTTCTATCCGATCGCGGCAGATGAACGTACTATCGGGAAGAGCTGTCTCAATCGTTTTCGTTTCCATTGACGCTTCATCTCTTGTTTCCGCCGCTTGCTTGAGATCAATCGCGACATTTTTCGGAATTATCGTGGCGAGAGTCGCTATTGGTGTTTCTTGAATGGTCTGCCTGCTGTCCAATCCTTTTTCGACAAGCTTTCTTATTCCCGTCCGGTTTAAGCCTCGAACTCTGAGCCTTGCCAAATCAAGGTCCTTTTCTTCCACGCCGTAGAGAAGTCTTTCGGAGAGGATCGATAATCTATCATGCAAAGACTCCGGGGAACCTATACTCTGCGCAACAAGCGACGCGGCGTCGACGATCCAACTCATCCCCTCAGCCACCGTACCGCAACAGGATCCAATGTCCTTCTTAAAGGAATGCGCGTCCTCTCCCCGGATCCAGCGGTCAAGGAGAAGGGTCTGCTTGCGGGTCTTCGCTTTGTCCCTGGTGAGAAGCAGAGGAGTCTTGATGACACAGGAAAGTAGTGTATCTATGTACTCCTGTTGACTCTCGAATATCTCCCTCACAAAGTGTTCATACTTCCTGCTCCTGTGCTCGTGCACGGATATGCGGAAATAAACCTTCTTTCCGTCGTCGCTCGACGCGGCTGCATGAAGTATTTCGAGTTCTGCAAGTTCCTTGTCCCCCGCTTCCCTCAAAAATAACGCCAGGTCCATCGCCGTGAGACAAGTGATTCCTTTCAATGCAACAACTTTGCCCAGAGAGGAAACTTTCATCTCATCCCTGTGGTTTTGCTCAATAAGCCCATTGTCGAGAAGGAACCGGATCGCTTTTTCCAAGCTCTTCCTGATGGTTTCCCTGCTCTCGGATAATCCCATGAAAGTCCGGTAAAGGAATGCTTCGAGCTCTTTCCTGTTCCTTGCAAGGCCGGACGCCATGATGTTCAACAGATGATTTTCCAGACCAATCCCACTTAGCAGCGAGGCCGGCATTCTCACTTCTTCTTCACCGACATAGTTCTCGCGGGGCATCCGGTGGTCGTATTCATTACACGCAAAGATAATCGGCTCCCCGAAATCCCGGCTGAACTCATGTCTGCCGGCAGACCCGCTGATCTTTTCGTATTCCGCCCATCCGATTGGTGTAAGGGTCATGTGGTTGCAGCCATCGTTCTTCCACTTCCGGGTGTGCAGTAAGAGCGTCGTTGCGGGAAGATTAACGTCCATAGCCAGGGTGGTCGTGCAGAAGATGACCTTGATCTCACCTTTTTGGGCATATTTCTTTATGATCTTCCTTTCATTCCTTGACAGATCCGCATGGAGGAAGGCTATCGACCTCTGAAGGCAATAATTGAGGCCTTTCTTCAGGGAAGTCTCCTCCAAAAGAGTGAGGTCTTTGATGGCACCGGATGCACAGGCAAGTTGAACCCTGTCTGTGAGGATACGGGCGAATACCATGGTGTCTATCTCGCTCGGAAGAATGATCAGGATCTGGTCGCCCCTTTCGATCAGGGGGACTACGTTGGCCAGAAGGATATCGGCCGAGTCATCTAAAGCCATGCTGGAAGGAGCCTCTATTTTCTTTTTTAGGGTATTGCCGGTTCTGTATTGGAAGGTCGCCTTGTATATCGCGCCCTCATGGAGTTCGACGGGCAGCCTGTCATGGGAAAAGAGATCGGCTTCCAGCCAACGTGCCAGTGTGTCGGCGTTGCTCAGGACCGCTGAGAGCCCGATGATTTGGGGGCGATGCGGCAAGGTGACGATCCTGGTGAGGGTGATTTCCAGTCCCGGCCCCCGGTCGGGATTCCCTATCTCATGGAGATCGTCGACGATGACCATTTCGATTCTTTTCAACAGGAAGGGGTTCTTGACCATGAGTTGGGCCATCTTCTCGTATACGATAAGGGCGATCCCAAACTCCCCGGCCTCAATCACCCGATCGTATTCCTGGTGATCCCTGGATGATACGACGGTCCTGATTCCAAAGGATTCATACTTTCTCAGGAAATCGATGTGCATTTCCTCCGCAATGGAGTTCAGGGGAACGAGATAGACGATCTTCTTTCTCTCCAGGGCGCCTTTCACCGAGGCGATCTCGCCGATGAAGGTCTTCCCTGATGTAACGGGGCTGGAAATGAGCAGGCTCGTCCCATCGAGGACGCGGTATAGCTTGATGGCTCTTTCCTGGACCGGAAGCAGGTCGTCTCCCCTCTCCTTGATCCAGGCGTCTATGATCTTCTCCGGGATGTTGTAACGGCTCAACTCGAATATTCTCATCGTCCAAACCGTCCAATCCAGCGTTTTTGATGTCCCATATGTTTTCTTCTGTTTGCATGCACGGCCGCCATATCCCTCGAAGGCCGTCTTAATTGCAGAAGCATACATCGCTTGGGGGTGGGGATATTGAGCGCATCGGATCGATTAATCGTTCCAGCGCGCCAGATCTTCTTTGGAAAAACCTTCAGGCGGGGATCGAAACGCACGAGCTTGATGGAACAGTAGACAGAATCTCCAGTCCCGAAAGACCCTGGTCGATCGTTGCAAGTACCGGAATGAAATGACCTCGATCTTCGAGGCGTCACGGTTTTACCGGGATCAAAAACGATTTTGGTTCGACAAAGTGATGCGTTTCGGGAATACATGCATCTTGATACCGTTAAAAAAAACGCTGATAGGAGACAGATCACGCATGGGGTTCACGCAAACTGTAATGAAGCGCTCCTATGGCACGTAAATACCACAATGGCAATACCTGATCATATCGGTGTAGTTGCGGGGAGAAATTCGGTGTTTTAGGGAGAACTGTTTTATATAAGCATCTCAGACCAGAATCTCGCTTTCAATATTTTTCAATTTTCTTTCAATAAAGTCCCTGCATCGAACACATTATATATCAGAAGCACAAAATGAGGATCCGAAAAAACCTCAAAAATCTTTATCTCGAAATCCCACGACAGCAATCCCGGAAAACATTCAACCAGTATTAAGAAAGAGAAACGCCTCATGAACCATCTACGCCCATTTTTGTTCATTGCTTTTTTGATTCCCCTGCTCCTCATTTCGGCTGCAGAGGCCGCCGAGATCCGCATGGGCTCCTATGAATACGACTACGGAAAGGCTGTGGAAAGCACGAACAACGGCGAGGTCTTCGTCATCTGCGAGAACTGCCCCGCCCGTCATCGGCTTGCCTTGAAACCCCGGACTATACTCCTTGCGATCCGCAAGTCGGAAGCGCAACTTGTCAAGACAAACACACCGGACATACCGGGGAAACGATTGGGGAGCGAACCGCCCATGGAACATGCATCCGTAACCCGAACCGTCAGAGCGACCTGTGTCGATCATAAGTGCCTGCCGGTGGTTTATTTCCGTTTAGACCACTTCGATCTCTCCGACTACGAAAAGGATCAATTGGACCACTTGGTCTCCTGCATAAAAGCCGACTCCGCAAAGGAGTCTTTAAAGGTTCGAATTACGGGCCATACCTGCGACCTGGGAAGCATGGTCCACAACAACCAGCTTTCCCTGATGAGAGCGAAATCCGTCGCGGCCTACCTGGAAAGAAACGGGTTTAATGTCTCCGAGGTCAAAGGAGAAGGCATGAGTCACCCTCTTTCAAAGATTAGAAAGTTGAACAGGAGGGTGGAAATCAACATCGTTCATTGAGGAGGATTCCATCATGAAAAAGCTGCTGCCGGTGATGCTGGCCCTGATCCTATGCGCGTCCCTGTCCCAGGCAGAAGAAAATGTCACTATCGAAACGTTCCGAAAGGCTTTCCCGAACGTGAAGGCGGAGAGGATCGCGGAAGCGAATATCGCCGGGCTCTACGAGGTGGAGGCGGGAAACAACGTCTTCTACTTCGATCCCCGGAAGGGATATCTCCTCTTCGGGGACATCGTGACCCGTGAGGGGAGGAACATCTCGGCCGAGAAGAGGCAGGAGCTGCTGTCCCGAAGGGTGAAGGAGATCCCTCTGGAAAAAGGTGTAAGGATCGGGAAAGGCAAAAAGATCGTCATCGAATTCACCGATCCTGACTGCCCCTTCTGCAGGAAAACGGCAGAGTGGTTCAAAAAGAACCACGAGGACGTAACACGCTACGTCTTCTTCTACCCCATCTCACGGCTGCATCCCAAATCGGAGGCCAAGGTTCGGTACATCCTCGGCGCGAAGGACCGGGAGAAGGCCTACCATGAAGTCATGAGCGGCGCCCTCGACAAGACCGACCCGGGCAAGCTCCCATCAACCAAGGAGGCAGGCGTCCTCCTAGAGGAACACAAGCAATTGGCGGAAAGGATTGGGGTCTTTGCCACCCCGACGCTGTGGGTCAACGGAAAGCACGTTCCCGGAGCCAATACGGCACTCATCGAAAAATACCTTAAAGGAGGGAACTGACATGGGCATAAATATATTCAACAGAGAGGCGGCGATCTTTCTCGTCGCCGTACAATGTTTCCTGATCCTATGCCACTACAGCGAGGCCCTCGCCATCACGGCGCCGGTTGCGGGCTCGTCCTTCGCCTACGACATCTACGATATCGGTGTCAACTCCATCCTGAAGGGTCCCATCGGTTTCGTTGGCGGTGTCGGCGCCATCGTTTTCGGTGCGATCCAGGCCATACGCGGACAGATCCTTGAGGCCGTGCCCGCCATCCTGGGCGGGGCCGCCCTCCTGAAGGCGGACTCCATCGTCCAGACCCTGGGCTGCATCGTTTAGCGGAAGATGACGAAGCCTTTTCCGCAATATCTTTCAGCACCCCTGCAGGTGCTCTGGTTCGAGCCCGATGAACTCGGCGTCGTTTTCGCCTGCTTTCTCTTCGCCCTGATCTACGGCTCCGTATTCTGGGTGTTCCTGTTCATCGCGCCCTGGTACTACAGCCGGGCGAAGAAGAGACACCCGAGGGGCTTTTTCCGGCATGTTCTCTACTTTATCGGGATCACCGGCATGAAGGGGTACCCATCCTATTTCGAGGAGAGGTTTATAGAATGAAGCTCAATCTCTTTCTCCAGAAAAGTTCCAACGTGGTTGCCGAGAACCGGCTTCTCAAGTTCGTGGTCGTCGTGATCGGCATCGCCGCTGTCATCAATACCTTCATGACCTGCCGGGCCTTGAATTACCAGCGGACCGTCATCGTCCCTCCGGTACTGAAAAGCAGGATCGAAATCACAGGCGACAGGGCTTCGGAGGAGTACATCAAGGCCTTCAGCCGGTACATCGCGGCCCTCGCCTTCAGCTACTCCCCGGGGGGCGTGAAAGCCCAGTTCGACGAACTCCTCGCCCTCTATGCCCCCGACGTCTTTCCCGAGGGAAAGCGGCTTCTTTACGAACTCGCCGACAGGGTGATTACCACGCGGGTGACGAGCGTCTTCTTCATCAGCAAGCTTTACGTGGACGGCGAGAAGAGCCAGATCGAACTGCAGGGGCAGAGAAGGCTGTACGTCGACGACAGGAAAGTGGAGGATCTGCTCAAGACCTATCTCATCGACTACAGGATCTCGGACGGCAGATTCCAGATCATGAAGATATCGGAAAAAGAAGAGACGAACAACCAGGCGACCAGGTGAGGCATCGATGAAAGAAACTACCTTCAACATACCGATTGGAAGGCTCCTCGTATCCGCTCTTCTCATTCTCTCCCTCGCATATGGGGGTTATGCATCCGCAGAAACCGTGAAGGAGAAGGCAGCGGACCCACAGGAACGGACTGTCTCGCCGATGATCACGGCGCTGCCGGCCGAAGGCGCCGTCACCGTCATGCCCGAGATCGCCCAATCCGTTGAACTCAGCAGCTCGGACGTGAACCGGATCACCTGCCAGGGCGAGATCAAGGACGTGATCTACTCCCGGGAAAAAGGAATTACGGTCAAGTTCAGCGGGAGGGACGCCTTCATCAAGTTTCGCACGACTCGGAAGGACGGTCGAACCGCGTACAGCACCACTCCCTCGGAGATCTTCATCGTCTGCGGCGAGAACGTCTACAGCCTCATCGCCATCCCCCGGAGGATCCCCGCCCGGTCCGTCAGGCTCTCCTTAGGGAAGATGGAGAACATCCGGAAGAACAGATCGCTCCTGGGCGCCCTCCCCTTCGAGAAGAAGGTCCTGGGTGCGATCAGGAGTCTCTATACGGACGAGATCCCAGATAGCTTTACCGTCACGACCCCGAACCGGAAGGTCGATATCTTCCGTGACCTGGATTTTATCCTCAGCCGCGTTGCTGTTGTCGATGGAGAGGGTCTCCAGGTGAAGGAATACCGGGCGGTCCTAACCGGGGTCGGAAAGGAAAAGATCGAGATCAGCGAGAAGGATTTTCTGAGAAACGAGATCTCCACCCGGCCGATCGCCATCTCCCTGGACAAGCTCGTCCTGAAAAAAGGGGAGACCCTGAGGGTCTTCGTGGTCGAACTCCACCAGGAGGAATCAAACGGTGAAAGATAAACTCAAGACCCTCTGGCAGAACATCACACCTCGGCAGAAACGGACCCTGGTCATCCTCACCATCGTGACGGCGGTGCTCGCATTCAGTCTCACGGGCTACCTTTTCAAGACAAGGGATGGTGGGACAGTACCGGGAAAAAACCCACAGAGGAAAAAGGAAATCACTCTCGACGCCGGGCTCCTGGAAAAATCCGCCTACCTCGAAGGGCGCAAAGAGATCGCGAAGACGGAAGAAAAGCTCTCGCTCCTCCAGAAGGAACTGAACGAAATCAAGGAGCAGAAGGCGAAGGCCGCCCAGGCGGAAGCGAAACCGCCTCTTCCGGCCGTCCTCAAATCAGATTCAACAAAAGCAATCCATTACCCCATGCCTCCTCCCCCTCCGCCACCGCAGCCGGTCTCTTCGACAGGTTTATCCACGGCGGGACAGCCGTCGAAGCCGGCCGCGGAGACGGCGGGCGACATTGAACTTGTCTCCAACCCGCATGCCCAGGGGAAGGACCAGAAGCAGGCGGAGGTAAAAAAAAACGAGAAGGGCGATTCGGTCTACTTGCCCCCTTCTTTCATGGAGGCGACCCTTCTTTCCGGCCTGGACGCACCGACGGTGGAGTCGGCAAAGGGAAATCCCGTTCCTGTCCTCCTGCGAATTAAAGATCTCGCCATCCTTCCCAACCGGGTCAAGGCTGACCTGAAGGGATGCTTTGTCATCGCTGAGGGCCACGGAAACCTCGCCGACGAGCGGGCGCACCTGAGGCTGGCCAATCTCTCCTGTCTCTCCAGGAAAGGACAAGCCGTCATCGACCAGAAGATCAAGGGCTTCGTCGTCGATTCCGACGGGAAGATCGGACTCCGTGGAACGGTGGTCTCCAGGATGGGGTCTGCCATTGCGAGATCGGTCCTTGCCGGGTTCTTCGGGGGCGTGGGTGACGCCATCAAGTCCGCCACCGTGACCTCCAGCATCAGCGCCCTGGGCACGACCCAGATGGTGGATCCCGGGAAGATCGCCCAGGCTGGACTGGGAAGCGGCCTCGCCCAGGGGGCGCATGAAATCCAGAAGTTCTACCTGGAACTCGCAAAGCAGAGCATGCCCGTCATCGAGGTCGGCGCCACGAGAAACATCACCCTCGTCGTGAGCGAGGGCGTAGAACTGGAAATCAAGGAAAAAACGGGAGGAAAGAATAAACGATGAAAAAGACCCTGTCTTGTCTACTGCTCGCCGCGATAACCCTCGCCGGCGGCTGTTCGATCCTGAATCCCTATAAAAGCGATTTCACCTGCCCGCAGAAGGAAAACGGGAAATGCGTGAATGTGGAAAAGGCCTACGACGAGTCCCTGCTGAAAGGGAAAGACAAGGGGGATAAAGCCGGGATAACAAGAAAAAAAGACATCCCCGAGAAGACCCATGCAGATGGACCGGGGCAGAGGAGTGATCTCCTGTACCAGGACGAAGTCTACCGAAAACTTGCCGGGCTCCTCAGGGAACCGGTGACCCCGCTCGTCGCGCCGCCCCAGGTCATGAGGGTGCTTCTCCTTCCCTACAAGGGCGAAGGCGGCGAACTCTTCATGCCCAGGTACGTCTATTTCATGACCGAGGATCCCCGGTGGATCATGGGCGGCTATCTCCAGGAAGGAGCGGGCGACTGATGGAAAGGCTCTTCGACATGATCTTCGGCGTCCGGGGAGGAATGACCTTAAAAGATCTCCGGGACATGACCCGAAGGGACCGGTTTTCCGACTATCTCCCATGGATCGCCTATGACGAAGACTCCGGTGCATACCATAACGTGGACGGAACGAAGGGTTTCATCTGGGAGTGCAGTCCCCTCTCTTTTGCCGGGGAGAAGACCCTCTTCACTCTTGAGGGACTCTTCCGGCTAGGGCTTCCGCACGGGTCCGTCATGCAGTTCATTTTGTATGCTGACCGGTACATCGAACACTACGTCGATGCCTACCGGAGGGGAAAGACGCGGAATCTTCCCATCGTCCGGGAGGCGACGGAGAACTATGCGTCCTTTTTCGAGAATGGCGTGGACGGGATGGACATTTTCCTCAAGACTCCCCTCCGGAACTTCCGGCTTTTCGTTGCGGTAAAGATCCCCGAGGAGCGGGAGGTGAACCTGCACGTCAAGGACCTATCCAACTCAATCCTGGAAATACTTCGGGGAGCCGATCTCTATCCCCGGCATGTATCACCCCGGAATCTTCTCGACTGGATGCGGCGGCATTTCAACGACTGCCCCTCTCTGAACAACGACGCCTACGACGAGGAGATCCCTATCCGCAAGCAGGTCATCTTTTCCGAAACGGTCATAGAGAAGTCCATGAACCGCATGAAGGTGGGTAACCGATACTTTCGCTGCACCACGGTGAAGCACTATCCCAAGGAAGTCGATCCGCTCCAGACCAACGAGCTCTTCGGCGGCGTGTGGGGCGTGGTGTCCGACACCAACCAGATCATCACCCCTTTCCTGTTCGCGCTGAATATCGTCTTCCACAACTTGAAGTCGAAGCTCCACACGAAGTGCAACCTCGTCCTCCAGCAACAAGGAGTCGGGAGCTTCGCGCCCTCCCTCATGAGAAAAAAGGATGAGTACATGGCGGCGGTAGACGAGGTGGAAAAGGGAACCCCCTTCGTGAGGGTGATCCCGATCCTCTGGGTCTGGGGCAAGGACGAAAAGACCGTGAGCGAGTCGATCGTGAGGGCGAAAAGGATGTGGGAGGCGCAAGGATACGTCATGCAGGAGGACCGGGGGATCCTTCCCGTCCTCTTCCTTTCGGCTCTCCCCTTCGGCATCTACGACCGGGGAGACAACATCGACAATCTCGACCGGGACTTCATCGCGCCCTGCGATTCTGTCGCTGCGACACTCCCCGTCCAGGCGGACTTCTCCGGGGGAGGAAAGCCGAGCCTCCTCTTCATAGGGCGGAAAGGTCAGCCCTGCTGCCTCGACATCTTCGACCGGCGGGCCAACAACCACAACGTCTTCGTCGCGGCCTCGTCGGGAAGCGGAAAGTCCTTCCTGGTTAACTACCTCGCCTACAACTACTTCGCCTCGAACGCCCTCATCCGGATCGTGGACATCGGCGGCTCCTATAAGAAGATGACCCGGCTCTTCAACGCCCGCTTCCTCGACTTCTCAGAGCATTCTGGCGTCTGCATGAACCCCTTCACGAGCGTCGTGGAGCCGGCGAGCGATCTACCGGTTATCGCGTCCATCGTGTTGCAGATGGTCTATTCGTCCACGGACATCATCCCGGAGGACACGGCCGAGACCGCCATGTCCCTCATCAAGTCAGCGGTCAAATGGGCCTGGCGAACCGAGGGACCGGAGGCCTCGATCGACACCGTCTACGAATACCTGAACACCTTCCCCGACCACGCCGAGGAGCTCGAGTCCTGCAACGAAGCCGATATCGCAGGGTTCCGGTCGCTCGCCCGGAACCTCTCCTTCAACCTTACGGAATTCACGAGCGGCCACCTCTACGGAAAATGGTTCAACGGGACCTCCGATTTCAACATCGCCAACGACGAATTCGTGGTCCTCGAACTGGAGCATCTCAAGCCCCAGAAGGAGCTCTTCAAGGTCATCACCCTCCAGGTCATCAACGCCGTGACCCAGGATCTCTACGTCTCCGACCGGTCGAGGCCGAGGTTCATCATCTTCGACGAGGCGTGGCAGTTCATGAAGGAGGGTAGTTCCCTGAAGGGGGTCATCGAGGAGGGCTACCGCAGGGCGAGAAAATACGGCGGGAGCTTTACGGTCATCACCCAGTCCATCCTCGATCTCAAGCAGTTCGGGAGCGTCGGGGATGTGATCCGGTCGAATAGCGCCTTCAAATTCTACCTCGAATCGAGCGATTTCGACCGGGCGAAGCTGGAGGGCCTGATCGAGTACGACGGGTTCGCCCTCAGGATCCTGAAGTCCGTGCGGAGCAACAAGCCGAAGTACTCGGAGATCTTCATGGACACCCCTTTCGGCCAGGGAGTGGCGAGGCTGGCCGTGGACCCCTTCTCCTATTACCTTTACACCTCCGATGCGGCGGAGATCGCCGAGATTGAATCCCTCGTGGATGGCGGATTGAGCTATGGTGAAGCAATCAAGGATATGGTCAAGAGATACCGCCCGGCTGGCTAGAACACTATGTTTTCTGGTCCTGTGCCTCATCATTCCGCCGAGCGTCCATCCGGAAGATCCCGGGAATGCCGGGAGCACCCTGGGAAACACCGTCATTCAAAAGTTCGGATCTCCAGACGGCGTCAGCAGGGACATCTCCGCTCCCATGACCTCCCGGGACACTCTCATGAAGACCCTCGACGGCGGAAAGAGCTTTTCCGCCCAGCTTCTCTGCCCCTCGTCCCGGAAGTTTATCGAGGTCCTTGTCCAGCCCGGAAGCTCCGGGGACCTCGCGCAGGTCGTCGTGAGCCAGGACATCGACATGGACGGGAACACCGATCATGTCTTCAGCGTTCCCTTCCCTGTCTCGGGTGTGTGCGCGAACGGGGTTATTTCCTGCGACGCGGGCACCTGGGGAAACTGCCGGTATTTCCGCTGGGAGGCCGACGTTTCCACCCGGGTGGGCGTTTCGGCCGCGGCTGTCTCGGACCTCGGGGGCTGCTACTGCTTGAACGCGAGCTGCGGGAGCAATCTCGCCTGGGGAAACATGGCGACCGTCCTCAGAGACCTGGGCGGGGGTGCGGCCGGTGCCGTCCAGGCCGTGAACCGAAAATTCGCCGTCACCAACGTGAAAGAGGAGGGCACGAAGATCACCTATTACGGCCAGGACACGGGCCAGTGCTCCGGTCATCCCGGCCCTTACGGCTCAAGTGCACCGGAGCAGTACTACAGCCCGGGAAGCGATGCCGGGCTATCAGGCGCAAAAGATGAGGCAAGGACATCACAGACCGGCGATCCGGTGAGCTACTACAATCTCATCGTGAACTCCCAGGCAGCTCAGGAGGAACAGGGCGATTACCGGCAATGCTCCATCATCCGGAACATCCTCGTGACGACAGTGATGGAATGCTCCTCACCGGGAGATTCCCTGGACGTGCCTTCCAACAGCTGCACCATCAATGATCTGAGTCCGTACCCGAGAACCCTGAAGACCCATGACGGCGGAGGCGGAGGCGGATGCTACTTCTCCCAGCCCGGAAGCATCACGTCTCAAGGGGGAAGCTTCTACATCGGAAACCATCTCTGCGGAGATCCCCACGGCGGAGTGGTGAAAAACGCCCGGATCCGCTACCGGTGCGGCGGCGCGGAGTCCATTGTTTACTCCCGCGAGTACGCGACGGCGACAATCTCCTGCCCTTCGGGAGACCTCGTATGGATCGAGGGATGGTATTACACGTCAAATGTGAATCGCATCGACTGCCCGTCGGGTTACAGTGACGGGTTCTGTAACGGCATGTGCTGCATGAAGCCCGCCGACAGGAAGGACCTCTTCGAAGAGATCGAGGACGACCGATGCCTGGCCTGGGAGAACGATTCCAAATGCCGGCTCAAGGACGAAAAGACGGACGATGTCTATACCTTCCAAAACTACGGGCCCACCTCTCTCGCGCCCTTCCCTTCCTGCAGGACCTTCACGGGATATGTCCCACACGAGGTCTGCCGGGACTGGTGGCGGAAGGACAGGACCTACATCTGCGTAACACCCGGCCGGTACAACTTCGATGATACGAAAAGAAGGGTGGACAGCATCCACGACTCAGCATCCGAAAATTCCGGATCTCTTGCTTACACCGATCTCAGGAAGAACACCGACGGCTCGTGGTTGTCGGAAAGCGTCTCGTCACCTCTGGGGACTGCGATCCAGAACCCTTCTCGGGGCGCCTGCGACCAGGCCTGCAAGACGAGGAAACTCCGGCCCGACACCCAGGCGGGAAAGACGGGAAACAGGGCCCAGTATCAGAATACGGCGGCCGCCTATGATTTCTTTTACAGGCTCTGCCGGGACGGGATCTGTCCCGCGGGAGAAGGCGAAGAGATCGTCAGGGACTGCAACTGCCTCAATGACTTTGCCGAAGCGGCTTCCGTGCTCTCGGTCCTGAACGCCGCCGGAAAAGACATGATCTGTACAACGGGGGAGCAGTATTGATGAAGCGGCTCCTCGTCATCGTCTATTTTCTCCTGTGGTCGGCACCGATTGCCTGGCCGGCTGCATCGTTCAATCCTTCAAGCCGTCTTTGCGAAACGACCCCGGTAAACCAGTATGAAGGTCTCCTCAACCCGGCGAGCGGTGTGATGCAGTGCTCGCCCAACGCCTGCTGCGATCCCGCCCTGCAAACCACGAAAGTGAAGGACGCGGATCTCAAGGGTCTCCATGACGACGCGGAGGTGGATCAGGCGACTGGCGAGTGCCAGGGCACCATTATGATCTTTAACGGGAATCCGTCCGAATGCAGGACGGCCGGTGTGAGCACCTCCTTTTTCAACTGTTGCGACACCAGTGAAGGGAGCCTCGGCCCCATCCGTGAGCGATGCGGCGATGGTGACGCGATGACGGTGCAGGCGGCCGTGGCCGGGCGCTGCCACTACGTCGGCGATTACTGCAAGGAAGAGTGGCCGCTCATCGGCTGCGTCCAGCGGGCGAACACCTACTGCTGTTTCAACTCCAAGCTCGGGAGGATCATCCACGAGCAGGGAAGGCTGCAGCTTCAGCAATTTGCCGGAGGCGGGGGCTGGGGCGGTGCGGAAAGCCTGAACTGCAGAGGGTTCACGCCGGAAGAATTTCAGATGCTTGATTTTTCACGGATAGACCTCTCGGAGTACTTCGGGGACATCCGGACAAAGGCGACGCAGGAGGTTCAGCAGAACATGGAGGAGAAGGTCCGTGAGTATTACCAGAATATCCGGTAGCCTCCTCGTCGTCCTCTTCCTGGCCGCGGCGGTTCATGGAAAGGATCTGGGAACAATTGGCGCCACATACTCGATCGCGGAGAAGGATGCCCTCCGGGAGATCGAGGAACGGGCGAAGGAAGTCGACTGGGAGAAGGCCTTCGACAGGAAAAGGATGAAGGATAGAATCAGGGGGTACCGCCCGGAAGGGATGGAAACCCTGCTGGCGGCGAGGGAGGACCGGGTCTTCCCGGTGGACATGACCTGGACGCTCGATTTCGATATTCCCGACGGCAAGGGGGGAATTCTCTATCCCAAAGGGTTCAGCTTCAATCCCCTGGCCTATGTCTTTCTTCCCAACGTCCTCGTCGTGATCGATGGAAACGACACCAGACAGGTCGAGTGGTTCAGAACGTCTCCCTACGCGAAGGATCCCCGGGTGATGCTGCTCCTTACCGGCGGCTCTTACGGCTCCCTCAGGGAGAAGCTGAAGAGACCTGTTTTCTATGCGAACGGGAAGATCATCAAGAGGTTTCAATTGAAGGCGATCCCCGCCGTCATCGTTCAAAAAGGTACCGTCATGGAGGTGAGAGAATATGCCCTCAAGGATAACGGGCGAAAGAAGAAATGATAAATGCTTTTTCCCGGCTCTTCTGCTCCTGATCGTCCTCTTCCATGCCGTCGAGACGGAGGCCGTCTGCAGACCCGGGATTCCCTTAAATCCCGTGACCGATCTCTGCTGGCAGTGCATCTTCCCCGTGAGCATCGCCGGGATCGAGATCATCCCCGGTCCCCTGGAGAACAACGTGCCGGATCTCTCTGGGCTACCCGTCTGCACCTGTCCGGCGCCTCCCCCGGTCTTTATCAGGCCGGGCATCCCCATCAGTTTCTGGGAACCGGCAAGGTACGTGGAAACGGTGAAAGACCCTTTTTGTTTTCCCAGCCTCGGCTTCGGCATGCCGACGGGAGGAGGCTTCCTCGGCGGAGGCTCCCAAGAGCAGAGCAACTCAAGCGTGGATACCTCCACCTTCGCCCAGGCACATTATTTCATCTATCCTGTCTGGTCCATGATGGAACTTCTCGTCGATTTCGTCTGCATCGAGCACAGCGGCTTCGACGTCGCCTATCTCACGGAAGTGGACCCCCTCTGGCAGAACGACATCCTGGCCTTCATCCTGGAGCCCGAGGCGATCCTCTTCGGGAATCCCGCGGCCCAGACAGCCTGCATCGTCGACAGCGTCTCGACCAACGTCGGGTTCTCCATGAGTCCTCTTTTCTGGTGCATCGGCTCGGGCGGGAGCGCCTATCCTCTCACGGGCCACGTGAACGACGATAACGAACTGATGGCCAACTCAACCATCGCCGCGAGGATGATCTACAAGCTCGCGAGAGAATTGCTCATCTGCGACACGGCCCTGGCCCTCTGCGCCTGCGTTCCCACGCCCATCTGGGTGAAGCATAATTACCGCATCCATATCGCCAAGCCGGTGCGAGATTTCATGTGCCACCCCTTCGGGAGAACAGGGCTCATCTGGGGACCCTTTAAGAACCCTCCTCTCATGGGTGACAACTTCGTCTGGCAGCTCTTCAGGAGACGGTCATGCTGCGCTTTCTGAGGATACATGGGATGAAGACAGTGGTCCTCACGCTTTCCATGGCACTGTCGTTCATCTGCAACGCGACTATCCTGGAAGCCACAGAGGGAAAGGCCTACGTGAAGGTTCCTACTCCCTGCCACAGGCTGGAGCGGGTGGAAGGAGACAGGATCTACCTGAGATCCGGATTGGAGAACTGCCCTGGGATTCCTTCGAAGATCCCCGTGGCCGTCGATGCGGCATTGAAACGGTTGGCTGTCTATATCGACGGCGTCTTCCGGGAAGAGCAGGAGGTCGAAGCGTTCGACATGGGGAGCATCAGCGGATACATGGAAAGCGTCGACCGGTTCGGCAGGAAAATCGAGGTTCCCGAAAACATCTATGCCGCCCGGGGCCGTGAAGAAGCCCGAAAGACGCTGGATCACTTCCAGTCGGATGAGTTCCGAAAGAGAAACGAAGCGGAAATCGAAAGGCTGAAAACCACGGTCTTCAAAAATGCACTGGATGCTTACTATCGGGATGCGAAAGGGGAAGGAAAAAGAAAACCGGGGATGCTTCCGGACAATGAAAGAATCTACCTCTTTGTCTCTTCCTCTATGCCGATCCATACTTTGAGAAACTACGCAAGGGACCTGGAAAAACTCGGCGACCCGAACATCGTCATGGTGATGCGGGGCTTCGTCGGCGGGATGAAGCGCGTGAAACCCACGCTGGATTTCGTACGGGAGATCATCACTGAAGACACGGGCTGCGATATCCACAAGACCGGATGCAAGGCGTACCGCGTCAATATCAAGATAGATCCCCTCCTCTTCCGGAGATACGGCATCACCCGGGTTCCCGCGGCCGTCTACGCCCCCGACGTCCAGATCACAGATTCCACGCTGAGCGAAGGAATGGAAGGAAACGTGAAAACAGGCGATCATTATGCCCTCCATGGAGACGCTTCCCTGGACTACATCCTGGATATCTTCCGGAAAGAGTCCGGGAGGCGATCGATCGAGCCCCTACTCGAATCTCTGAAGGGAGGAATTTACCGGCAGGAGAAAAAAAGATGAAGGACAATATCCGCGAAGAAAAAACCTTGCTTCAGCCAGGCTCGGAAGATCCGCCAGGAGAAGGCGCGGACAGGAAAGCAGAGGATATCAATGCAAAAAAAGGGCGGAAGAAAATTCTTTTCCGCTGGCTCACCGTCGTTCTCGTCAGCCTGGGCGTCTCGGTTGCATCGATTCTGGTCTACGACAGGTATTTTGCGACCCGGATCGTCGCCGTCGACATCAAGGGATTCATCGCCGCCCAGAGGGATCTCTTCGTCCAGGGTAAGATCAACGATGAACAACTGCAACAGAACATCGAGTCGCTGGAAAAGGCAATCGAGAACGTTCCGGCGAACGAGGTCGTGATCATGGGGGACGCCGTTGTCCGAAACGCGAAGATCGTCAAGCCTTAGGCTCCTTCTTTTCGTAGGGACCCTCGTCATGGCGGGGATGCTGATCCCTTCGAGGTTCGCCGTCACCCTCACCCCCTCAACGGACCATAGAATCTTTTTTCTGAAACACGGGCCGTCCGAGGCGGAGCTTATAAAGGGCGCGTACGTGTTGTTCGACATTCGGTCGGAATACATCGATGGCGGGGTCTCCCACAGGGCCATCAAGAGGATCGCATGCGCCGGAGGGGAGGGTCTCTCCACGCGGGGCGATACCTGTTACTGCGACGGGAAAGAAGTCGCCGTCGCGAAGACGCGGTCCCTCACGGGAGAAAAGATTCCGCGGTTTTTCTACAGCGGAAAGATTCCCGAAGACAGGATCTTCGTCGTCGGACAGCACCGGGACAGCTACGATTCGAGGTATTTCGGTTTCATTAAGAAGGAGGATGTGAAGGCCCTTGCCTACCCTCTGTTTTGAAGATCGCCTGAAATTCTGGACCCTCGTTTTTCTGGTTGCGGCCGTCCTGCTTCCGATTACGGGCACCCTTCGTGCCGGGGATTCGTCAGGAGTCGTGGAGGATGGGAAAACATACTACGGGGACGTCAAGCGGGGCTGGTGGTGGTACGAAAAGATTCCGGAAAAGACAAAAGAAGAAAAGAGGAAAGTCGAGGAGAAACCGGAGCGCTCGCCCCGTCTTTCGGACCACACGATGGAGGAACTCTGGGAGATGCACCCCGACGATTTCCAGGCTCTTCTTATGGCCTTCCAGAAGAAGGCCGTTCGGTCCCCCTCGGAAGAAAACGTGAAGGAGTATTATACGATCCAGGACATCGCCAGGAGAAAATCGCTCGCCTTTGCCAACGTAACGGCGGCGGTGATGCAGAAATACCCCGATCTTTCCGTGGCGGCCGATTATCCCATCACGGCGCCGGGGAGAAACGCCGCGGTCACACAGCAGGTGGGCGAGATCGAATCAAGGATCCGCAGCGCCCGGGAGGAGTTCGCCCTCCTCTACTTCTTCTCCCGCAGCTGCCGCTACTGCGCCGAACAGGGCGCGATCCTCGAACACTTCGTCGAGAAGTACGGATGGGAGATCAAGGCGATCGATACGGAAAGGGAGCCGGGGGTCTCCTCCGTATTCGGCATCGAGACGACGCCTACCCTTCTCCTCGTTTACCGGGAAAGCAGGGACCAGATCACCGTCTCGGCGGGGGTGGCCTCCCTGGCCGAGATCGAGGAAAAGCTCTACCGGGGAATCCGGCTCTTGAAGAACGAGATCACCCCGGAGGACTATTCCCTATACGAGTTCCAGCGGGGCGGTGCCTTCGACGTGAAAGCCCCCCTGAGGCGGGGTAAAAGATAGGACAGGAGAGAAGGACATGAAACACAGAATACTTTTCCGGCGGGTACTGGCGGCACTCATCCTCATCGCCCTCATGCCCTGGCCCTTCTGCCAGGGCATGCCGCAGGCGGGCTGGGTGGACGACTGGCTGCAGCAGAAGACGGAAACCTCCCCCGGATACTTCGAGGGACAGAAGCGGGGCTATTTCACCGGCGGGAGTTTCTCGGCGAGATGGCAGCAGAGTAACGATTACCTCTTCACCGCCATGCCCCCGAAGGTCAAGGCGGGTTGCGGCGGCATCGACGTCTTCCTGGGCGGTTTTTCATACCTTAACTTCGAATACCTCGTGACCAAGCTCCAGCGGATCATGCAGGCGGCGCCCGCAGCGGCCTTCGACATAGCCCTCAACGTTCTCTGTGAGCCCTGCTCGAAGACCATCAAGTCCCTGGAGTCGATCATCAACACCCTGAACAGCCTGCAGCTTGACGAATGCAAGTCGGCCCGGGCGCTCGTGGCGACCGTAGTGCCTCCCTCACTCGCCGACACGAAGGACCGGCAGGCGAAGCTCGCGGGCATCCAGGGAGACTTCCTCCAGTCCTCGGGGATCAACGACCTCTGGAAGAGCATCAACGACCAGACGAGCGCGAACGCGAACAAGCCCGTCACTGACATGAAGCAGGCCCTCGCGGGCTGTCCCCAGGACATCCGGGACGTCTTCGGAACCACCGGCTCGGTGATCGACAACATCGCCGCCAAGACCGGTTTCAATCACCCGGCCTATCTCAACATGCTGAGGGGGCTCGTCGGCGACATTCATATCATCGACGCCGGAGACGCAGGCTACCAGGTAGGCCATACACCGCCCTGCGACGAGAACCGTTACGCCTCCTTCGACAATTTCCTCGATGGCCGGGTCTACGCCCGGGCGGCGGGCGGGACCTGCTCCCGGATCGACGATACCTCCGCCGACCTCACCAATTACGTCCGGACGAAGATGAACCGGATCGCCGGTAAGATCAAGGCGAAGCAGGTTCTCTCGGACGAGGACAACGCCTTCGTGAACGCGAGCCCCCTCTCCATCGGGCTCGTTCTTAAGACGGCGGTGGGGACGAACCAGGAGTCCTCTATTATCAGCACCCTCTCCGATGTGACGGCGAAGGCCTACGCCTTCCAGCTCCTCTCGGACCTCTACACGAAGGCCTGGAACATCATGGACAAGGCGAGGAGCCTCGCCCAGGCGCAGCCGGGGGCCGTGCAGGGCGAACAGGAACACCGGTGCAAGATCGAGATGCTCTCGGGCGCGATCGACGGCACCGTGGAAATGCAGGCGAAGATCGTGGAGATGGTGAGTGGTGTCCGCAAATCCTACGCCGTCTCCGTCCAGGAGGTGATGGGGATCTACAACCTCGTCGACAAGATGGAGAGATTCGACCGGCTGGCCTTGAGCATGCTGAGCTCGAAATTCGGGACGGCCGTCGCGGCCCGGTCCCTGTCGCACTGAAAAAGTCGGAGCGGAAGAAGTTAAATGAAAGTTTCCGGAAAGACGGCTTTCATACTGGTTTTCACCGTCATCATACTTTCGTCGGCGTCGAACGCCCATGCCGTCGACATGGAATACTATACCTATAACGGCTTTGGGGCCGTCGTGCAGGCCTTCCAGAAGATCGCCCTCATCTTCTCCGATAACGGCTACAGGGCCCTCTTCTTCACGGTCACGACACTGGGAATCTTCATCGCCGGTGCGGCGGCTTATTTTCAGCTCCTCAAGGGTGCACGGTTTTCACCCCTTTCCTGGGCCTGGCCGGTGGGCCTGGGGATATGCCTCTACCTCGGGCTCATGGTCCCCACGGGGAACATCACCATCTACGATCCCGTCCTCAACCGCTTCCAGACCATCGGGCGCATCCCCGACGGTATCGTTGTCGTAGCCGGGACCCTGAACAGGATCGAACGGGGACTCGTGGACATCATCTCCACTTCCGGCACGCCACAGAGCTTCCAGGACTACGCCGGCGGCATTGGCTTCGACATGCTCCTCAAGGCATCGGCGGGTCACCTCAAGATCCGGGACCAGTACATCGACGAATCCCTGAAGCGCTACACGAAGGACTGCCTTTTCTTCGAGCTCCAGCGGCCGGGGACCTCCCTCAGTGTGAACGACATTACAAGTTCCAGCACGGACTTCATGACCCAGTACGCTCAGGCGGCGAACCCCGCCGTTTTTACGGTCTGGTACTCGGAATCCGAAAGGACGGGTACGACCCTGTCCTGCTCGGATGCCTGGACCAACCTGCAGGGCTATTTCAGCGATCCGCTCAACATGGGCGACACGATCCGCTACGCCTGCGCGAACGCCGGCTTCAATGCGGACAATGCCGGGGAACTCACGAAATGCACCGAGATCATCTCCAACTACTCCTCCTACGTGGAAGGCGGCGCCTTCACGATCCCGGCACCGAACTTCATGAGGCAGGTCTACATGGCGGAGGTCCTGAACGACATGCTTCTCGACGCGAACCCCGATCTCGCCGTGAAGGGACTGGCATCGAGGAGCATCATGACCGGCGGGCTCGGCATGGGCATCGTGGCGAACGAGTGGCTTCCCATAGCAAGGGCGGTGATCACGGCCGTGGCCATCGGACTCATCCCGATCCTCGCCATCTTCATCCCGACGCCGCTCGCGGGAAAGGTCCTGGGTCTCATCTCGGGGATGTTCATCTGGCTCACGGCGTGGGGCGTGACCGACGCGATCACCCACGGGATCGCGACCGACTACGCCTACGGGGTCTTCGAGTACGTGAGGCAGAACGCCCTGGGCTTCGCGGCCATCATGAACATGCCTGACGCCTCCCTGAAAGCCCTCAGCATGTTCGGCCTCATCAGGACCTCGGGCATCATGCTGGCCACGGTGATCACGGGTATACTCGTCCGGTTCGGCGGGCACGCCCTGGCCATGATGGCCGGGACCATCTCCGGGACAGTCCAGTCCCAGGGGACCCAGGCGGGCTCTCAGGCGGCGACACCGGAGGGAGGAGCGAGAGCGGTGGAAGCGGCCCGGATGTCCATCCCCACCTGGTCGAACGCAAACCGCTGGGACATCCAGGATTACGCCGGCCTGGAGACGGCCAGGCGCGTGGGCGCTACGGCGGGGATGATGAACGTCCGCAATGAATTCGGGAGGGATCGACTTGCCGGAATGCATGGAGACGCAGCCGTGGGAGGTTTTCTCCCCCGCGCGGCGGCCGGATCCGGGATGGCTGAGGTGGGTCTTGACCGGTCGCGGGACCTCCTGGAGGCGGGAAACATCGCACGTCTGGGAAAGACAGAAGGGGATGTCGACGCCTTCCGCGAGTCGGGTCATTCTGGGAGCTTCTTCGCCTACCATGCCGATCAATCGTCGGTGGAGGGGAAGAAACGGTACTTCGGCGCCATGAAATATGACGAAGCGATGGGAGAGGCGGGGGAAGGAGACCGGATCTCGGGCTACGAAGCCGTAGCCGACTACGACGTCCACAAGACAACGGGAGCGATCCGGGAGGGAGGAGAACACGGCCTTGGCGCGAGG
>CAYXFF010000016.1:21346-23674 GCA_964464185.1 uncultured Syntrophaceae bacterium
ATACGACATGTCCAGGACCGAGGAGGGAAACCTCAGAAAGATATACAGCAACTTCACGGACCGGGTGGGCGGCTCCCACAGCGTCCGTTACAACGATTTCCGGGAAAGCGTCTCGGGGTTCCGGGGCAGAGGTTACAACGTGAGCATTGTCGAAGACGCCTCCATGGCCGGGGGCCACCGGGTGATGGTCTATGATCCCTCGCACAGGAAACCCGTTCTTGTTTCCGGGAACATCAACCACCTCGTGAGCTCTTACCGGCAGACCGCGGACGGCGCCACGAGAGAAACGATCGTCCCCTCGACCGGGGATGTCCTTTCCTCCGAAAGCACGCTGGGAAAGGTCCGGACGCAGAACCAGGACCGGCTCAACATCAACATGGGCGTCAGGGCCGACGGAACGGTCACGGAAGGCGTGAGAAAAGGTTTCGGTGAAACGGCTGCGGTGGGGACTGCCGCGGCGGCTGACGGATTGGGTACCATCGGAGGGGTGGTACGAAGCGTCAGGCACTTAGGAGGACTCGGGAAGAACTTCAATTTGAACAGGACGAAAGGGGCGCCTTCATTGGAAGGAGGCGAGACGATAAAGGGGGAAATCTCCTCTTCCCCTTCGACCGAATAGGTGGTTCTTGGCTTCTACCTGATGGCGGAGACATCGGATGTACACGGCATACAAATACATGAAAATGGACAGAGGGCTCCTGGCGGTCTTCGAGAAAGGGATATCCTTCGGTTCAGGATTGCCCCTTGACGTCGTCAGGATCGAAAACGATCCCTACCTGAAGATCGGGCAGGATCACTATCTCCGCCTGAACGATGAGACGATCGAGTGCCTGAAGGGCTGCAACCGGCTCCATATTGCAATGAGTGGACCCTTCGAAAGCCTGATAACCCTCCAGGGGACAATCGAGATTGACGATATCACCATCGGGAAGCTTCTGGCCTATGTCGAGATGAAGCGATAAGGAGTCGCTGCTTGATTGCATAAAGATATTGACATTTGTATCGAGTAAAATTAAAGTATGACAAAACATCATACTGGAGGTTAGAAATGGCCACGGCCAAGATCGCCATCACCATGGATGCCGACACCATCAAGAAACTCGACCGGATGGTCGGGAAAAGGATTTTCCCCAACCGGAGCAGGGCCATCCAAGAGGCTGTCGAGGAAAAACTCTCGCGGATGGACAAGAACCGGCTGGCCCGCGAGTGCGAGAAACTCAATCCCAAGTTCGAACAGACTCTCGCCGAAGAGGGTATTCACATGGAGTCATCCGAATGGCCGGAATACTGAGAGGTGAAATCCGGTGGGCTGACCTGAATCCCGTCCGCGGAAAAGAACAGGCCGGACACCGGCCCGTGCTTATTCTGAGTCAGGATATATTCAATGAACGATCCGGAACTGTCATCGCTCTTGCCATTACCGGCCAGGAGCAATTGGCGTCTTTTCCCCTGACCTTTCAGCTTGAACCCGGCATTCTCCCGAAGCCGTCATGGGTAAAGATCAGCCAGATCAGGACACTTTCGGTGGAAAGAATCGGAAAGAAGATTGGACGCCTCTCCCCGGATGTTCTGGAGCAGATCGTGGAAGGGCTCAACGAAATCATCAGCGCATAGGAGGCCTTTCACTTCAGGTGATAGTGCCATGCTTTTCTCCTGAAAAAAGCGTGTGGATCTCACAGCAACAAATAATAGTTACCCGTAGAATAGAGAAGAGTTTATGATAAGAAAACTGATGAAACGCGCAGAGCCCGGCCAGATAATCACGCTTCTGGTTCTCGTTGGATTCTTAATATTTTTCCTGAAAGACGCCGGGATCACCAATATCCTTATCGTGATCGCCCTGGCGGTCACAATGGGACTCATTCTGATCCGCTGGTCCGAAGTAGAGGAGTTTGACAAGGAGGATATCATCGATTGGAAGCTCATCACCGGACTTTCAAACAAAGATGATTGAGCTTCTGTTGGATTGATTATTTATGTAAAGCGAGATTCACATCCTATCTCCTTATAAAGCATCTTTCACCTGACAATCCGTAAACTCGATGAAATCAAAATCGAGTTGTGCTGAAAATTGAAAACACCTAATACTAAATGTGTTTACGCTGCATAAAATGCAAGGACTACGTGTAGAAATGTGCAGCGCTGACCTATTGCTAACATGAAAAACAATTTGGCAAATTCCAGCAATCTATTCTAATTTTCTAACACAATATCCGGATCCCAACAGATACAACGTAAAGAACTGCGGCACTCGCAACAATCAGGGATGCCCCGTCAACCCATATTACGTGGTTCTCTAGTCTTTCATCCCAGTTGCTGTTTTCAATG
>CAYXFF010000017.1:0-22095 GCA_964464185.1 uncultured Syntrophaceae bacterium
ACCGCCTCCCGGTACTCGTCCCGGGTGATTCTGCGGACCAGGGGGGAGTCGGGAGGGATGAGATCCCCGCAAGGGTGGTACTGGTCCATGATGTTGACGTAAGTGTCCCGCGAAATCTTTCGTGCCAGAAAGCGCATGGCCTCCCGGGTCCCGGCCAGCCCTCCGGGGAGAACAAGATGTCTCACCAGCAGTCCGCGCAGGGCGATACCGTCCTCGTCCATCTCGAGATCGCCGGTCTGGCGGTGCATCTCTTTCAGGGCCGCCATCACGACCTCCGGATAATCGGGAGCTTCGGAATATTTTTCGGCAGCCGCGTGACTCGTGTATTTGAAATCGGGCATGTAAATATCGAAAATGCCGTCCAGGAGTTTAAGCGTTTCCACGGAATCATATCCTCCTGTGTTGTAGACCAGGGGAACCGACAGGCCCGATTCGATGGCTCCGGGAAGGGCCTTCAATATCTGCGGCACAAAATGGGAAGGGCTCACGAAGTTGATGTTGTGGCAGCCCCTTCGCTGAAGTTGAACCATGATACGGCTTAGATCATCAAAGGAAATCCGGGAGCCTTCGCCCAGGCGGCTGATGCTGTAATTCTGGCAGAAGATGCAGCCGAGGTTGCACCAGGTCATGAATATGGTTCCGGACCCTCGGCGGCCCACGAGGGGCCGCTCTTCTCCAAAATGGGGGCCGTAGGATGAGATCTCCGGAAGATCGCCGGACCGGCAGAACCCCGTCTCTCCTCTCGTCCGATCCACGCCGCATCTTCTCGGGCAGACGGAGCATTTTTCAAGCATGCCGGATGCCTTGCGGATGATTTCGGGGAATAGCCCTTTCTCATAAGCCGCAAGATAAGCCGCCTTGAAATCATCGCGTCTCATAATGAGCGATGATACTAAAAAACGGGCTGAAATCCAAGGGCCATGCAATGTCCGCCGGCCCGTTCTAAATGCGGCAGGACTCCGGCCGGATCAGCAGCACGGGGGCATGTGAATCGTGCAATACTCTGAGCGCCACGCTGCCGAACATCAGCTTCTTCATTCCCGTATAGCCGTGGGTGGCAATAACAATAAGATCCACGGCGTTTCCATTCGCGAACTCCACGATGGCGTGGGACGCTCTGCCCTCGAATACTTCCGCTCTTGCCGGGATGCCCTCAGAAGCGAGCCGGGATTGAATATCCCTGACGTATTCCTGGGCTCTGTTGAATTCCAGGTGTTTCAGTTCAAAAATATCCAGGTTTTCTGCAAGCCATAACGATGGGGGTTCAACCACATTCAGGAGAATCACTTCCCCGATATACCCGCCTTTTGCAAGGTTCTTCACCTCAGGCAAGGCGCACTCCGCAAGCTCCGAACCGTCAAGCGGAACAAGAACTTTAGAATACATCTCCAACACCTCCTTCCCTGTGGATGATGGACATCATTCATTCGCCCCGGTTTTGGAATGGTCCGCTATTTCGGTTTTTCTTTTTTCACTTTTTTGGGTTCTTTTTTCCCGGCGGATTTTTCCTCTGTTTGTGCTGATTTGAAGAATTGAGACAAAGCTCTCGTCTGCTCGTCCGCAATCTGGAGACAGGCGCTCATGAATTCCCCGCAGGATTTCATGTAAACGTTCAAGGCATTTTTCGCCTGCTCCTCCTTGTCTTCCCCGGATGGATAAGCCGTTGCCGTTTTTTCCAGACACGAAATCCATGCCTTTTGGAGATTCACGCAGCTGTTCTGCCATGCTTTCGAAAGCTCGATAAAATCTTCGATTCCTTTGCTTGCTGTGGCAGCATTCGGCAGGGGTGCCGTGAGAAGCTGTTTCCAGTTGTTGAAAATATCTTCCCAAGGAGCTTTCCCTTCGGAGAAGGCATGGGCGGATATCTCAGGGGCCTTGGCAAACATCTCAAACATGCTTTTGTAGGGGTCGGTGAACCCCTTGATGTATGGATCCCATGAAAATATTTTCTCAATGCTTGAACGGGTGTTCATGTTACTCTCCTTTCCTTTGATTCCCCGAATCCTTGCGCCCTCGAATCCTTTTTAATGAATATCGAGGGCATGCGTTTAAAACCAAGGTCTCACCAGCAGGACCGGACAACTGGATCCTTTCAGCACTTTTTCCGCCACGCTGCCGATGATATGCCTCTTCAACCCTGTTTTCCCGAGGGAGGCGATCACGATCATGTCAATGTTTTTTTTCTGCGCCTCCTTCAATATTTCCTCTTCCGGAAAGCCCTTTCTCATGAGGGGAATAATTTCCGCGTTGCCCGATTTTAAAACATTTTCAATTTCTTTTTTCAGATTTTCGTCCGTGATGACGATACTCTCGTTTTCGATTGTTCTCATGATCCCCGGGCTCAGGCAGTAATCTGCGACACATTGCTGTGCGCCCCGATTGATCACGTGGAGGAGATAAATCCTGGCGCGAGATTTTTCGGCGAAGGCGACGGCCTGTCTCAGAGCCCGGTTTGAGAATTCGGAGAAGTCCGTCGGGACGAGAACCCGTTGCGGTGGTAACATTCTCCTTTCCTCCTGTCTCATGCGTTCTGCGTCTTCAGACGATGAATCATCTCCTTCATGGCCGCTTCCCTCTGTTTCAGGGCGCGCCGGAACTCACGGTCGTCGGTGTTTACGATCTCTCTTCGGAGATCAGGATAATACCGTTCAAGAATCTCCAGAAGAGCCTCTTGTTCTTCAGTCGTCAGTTCAAAGGTAGGCATGATTCTCCTCCTTTCTTAAACATTCAGTTTTGCTTTCGTGTCCCCGACCGGATAGACGGGAAAAATTTCAAAGGTCAAAACATCTATCCATGCGGCCCGGGCCGCGATCAGACCCTTGGCGTCCGTCTCAACGACATAAATGGTCCTGCATCCTTGAAGGTCATAGAACTCAAAAATAACCTTGACGTCCTTAGGCCATTCCCAATTGGCCCTCCTCGTCCGGACTTCCTTCTCATTCGTCGGTTCCCAGGTGCAAATCATCATGAAATACATACTGTCACCCCCTTTCCCGCTTCTGGTAAGCGTTGCCGGATATCGGGTTTGCCTTATCGAATCTTCCGCTTTCCCGGTTGTCTCAGGCCAGCGGCGTTCCGCCGTTCAGTCGCTCATAGACGTGAACATATTGATCAATCATGGATTGCAAATTGTATCTTTCCCGGGTTTCCTTCATGATTCTATTCATCTGGCGCTCCCGGACCTCCGGAGACTTTCTGTGGAATCGGACACTTTTCTCCAGGCCATGCCAGAGCCCTCCGGAATCATAGTCCCTGAAGAGGAAGCCGTTCCCCTCATCCCGGGGAGCGCCGTCCTCCTGCAGGACCATCTCTTTGATCTTGTCGTGATACCCTCCCGTATCCCGGTTCGTGGCTGTGGCTCCGAAGAGGTTACCGACCTGGTCAATCTGACCGCAGGGTTCATAGAGGGAGGCACCGAAGACATCGCTGGCCGCAGCGTAGCCCAGCATGGAGAGGCTCTCGCTGAAGCGCTGGAATGTGATTTTTCCTCCCGAGGCCCAGGCGATCCGCCCGAGGGTGTCCTCATGGGTCAGATCCCGGGCGACCCCGTCGCCGACGACCGCGATCTGGACGTCTCCATGTTCAATGACAAATTTCAGGGCAATGTCCTCCAGGAGTTCCACCCCTTTCTGTGCCGGGTCCAGACGTGAGGGCCAGTAGAGGAGAATGGCATTGCTGTTTTCGATGAGACCGGTTTGCTTTTGGAACTCGAGGAGGTTCTCTTTTTTCGCGGCCAGGACGTCATCGTCCGGGCCGTAGTTCCGGACGAGATGGGGGCATTTCTCGGGGTACATCCCCGGAGACGGCGCGTTGATAATGGATAGCGTGGAGCCGTGGTAAAATTTCTCCTTGACCTCTTGGCGGATACCCGGGGGGATGATGGGCCTGTCGAGAAAATAGTCGTCCAGGATTTCCTCAAGAAATTTATACCCGACAAAATTGATCAGAGAGGCATTCTTGATCGCCGTGGCCTGGCAATCAATGCAGGGTCTTCCGTGATCCTGGGAAAAATAGAGATAGGGTGAAAGCTTCTCGATATCCACGCCGAGGTACATCTCCAGCGGGATATGACCCGTGTGGACATTGTGAACCGTATGGAGGATGGGACAGCCCCTCGACTTCGCGTAGGCGGTAATGGCTCCGCCGGCCATCCAGTCGTGGCTGTGAAGGACCAGCCTTCCCCCATGCTGGGCACGGACCATCTTGATCACTGTATTGACCATCTGCCGCTGGAACTCCACGGCGTTGAGGAGAGGATTGCCCGCGTAGGCGCTGGGCAGATCGGCAAAGATGGCGGAACTGATGAGGTGGATTTTGACCGGCGGGATCCTGTAGCGCATGTCGCGCCACTGCTGCTCGTCCAGGTTGCACTCTTTCTGAAACCGCCTTTTCAGATTGAGGGTCGCCACGTGGCACTCGATCCCCCGCATGGTGAGCCCTTCACAGAGTGCCGCTACGACCTCGCCAAGTCCCCCGCTCTTCCCGGAGATGAACCGGGCAAGGGTGCCCATGTCCTCCGGCAGGCGTCCTGTTTCGGGGGCGATGAGAAGAACAGCGGTCTTGGCCGGTCTTTCCAGAATCTCAAATGGCATAAACCCGCCCTCGATTGAGAAAGATTACGGGGATCGATCATCTTTTATTGTTGAGGCAATCCGGTTTCCACAGGCAATCGTATTCACATTCCTCCTTTGTTCTGAAACAGGGGGAATAGCCTTCCTTGATTTGAATATCCCGGATGATATCCTGCTTGGAGCGGCCGATTCTGACATCCACGCCCCATGTCCTTGCAATGTCGCGTATTTCCTGAATCTTCATGATATGCAGCCCTCCACTTATTTTGTTCAAATATGCCTGAAAATCGGAGGAATGCAATCCTAATTGAATTCGAGTAAAATATCAGGATTAACCTGTAAATGCCGAGTCATTAAACCTGAACAGGCTGGAGGATCAAGGCCGTTCGTGTTGGAATGTAAAGACTGATATAATACCTTGATGGGTCACGGGATTTGTCCGGCAGGGTAAAATGGCGCTGGTCCGGAAGCAGGCGATTGCGCCCGCCATACATCGCCGCGTCGCTGTCAAAAATCATCCGATATTCCCCGGCCGGGCATTCAAACCGATAATCCGCCTGCGATCGGGTGGGATGGAAGTTGAATATGAAAAGCAGTCCAGCCCGCATGCAGGCGATGACCTGATCGTTCGAGTTTTCGAACAGCAGGAGGGGCTCAGAAAATCCGATCAGCCGAAGCGATTTCACGACTTGAATCATATCCCGGTCGAACCGCGCAAGAAGATGGTATTTGAGGCCCTGATCCTCCGCCAAGCGCCACTGCCGGCGGGCATACCGGTATGACCAAGCGTTCCCCTCCCGGGGAAAATCGATCCAATCCGGGTGGCCGAACTCATTTCCCATAAAATTGAGATAGCCGGACCCGGCCGTCGCGAGCGTGATCAGCCGGATCAGCTTGTGCAGGGCCATGCCTCTTTCAACCTTCAGGCTTTCATCGTCAACCCTCATGTGATCATACATATCCGATCCGATCAGTCTGAAGATGAGGGTCTGATCCCCTACAAGGGCCTGATCATGCGATTCCGCGTAGCTGATTGTTTTTTCATCCCGTCGTCTGTTATTCAATTCAAACCAGAGATGTCCCGTGGGCCACGCTTCATCAGGCACCTCTTTGACAAGCTTTATCCAGTAATCGGGAATTCCCATGGCAAAGCGATAGTCAAAACCTGCTCCGCCTTCCCGGACCGGGATGGCCAGCCCGGGCATTCCGCTCACATCCTCGGCGATGGTCACCGCGCCGGGACGAACATCATGGATGAGCTTGTTAGCCAGGGTCAGATAGATGAGAGCATCTTCATCGACACTTTCGCCGAAATAATCGTCATAGGAAAGGAAGGTCTTTCCAAGACCGTGATGAAAATAAAGCATGCTGGTAACGCCGTCGAAACGGAATCCATCGAAACGATACTCATCAAGCCAGAAGCGGCAGTTGGAGAGAAGGAAGTGAAGCACCTGGTGTTTGCCGTAATCAAAGCACCTTGAATCCCAGGCATGATGAAGCCCGCGCCCGCCGTCATGAAAATATTGATGCAGGGTACCGTCGAAGCGGCTAAGCCCCTCGACCTCGTTTGACGCGGCGTGGGAGTGGATCAGGTCCATGATGACGCGGAGTCCGCTGGAGTGGGCCGCGTCGATCAGCATCTTTAGGTCTTCGGGGGTCCCGAAGCGGGATGAGGCTGCGAAGAAACTGGAAACCTGATAGCCAAAGGATCCATAATAAGGATGCTCCTGAATGGCCATGAGCTGCAGGACATTATAGCCCGCCTTCACGATCCGCGGTAGAACCTTTTCCGTGAATTCCCTGTACGAACCGATCTTTTCTTCTTCCTGAGCCATGCCCACATGGGCTTCATAAATCAGGAGAGGATGGGACGGAGAATCGTCATGCCCGCATGCCCATGGGTAAGGGGAGGGCGGGAGCCAGACCTGCGCATTGAATATGAATGTGCCAGGGTCCTGCACCACGCGCCGTGCGTACGCCGGAATGCGGTCTCCTGTCCCGCCCGGCCAGTGAAGCCTGAGACGGTAAAGATCGCCGTGTTCCAGCCTTCCCGCAGGAAGGGATACCTGCCAAACACCTTCCTCATTGATCCGCTCCAGAGCGAAGGCTTTCTTTTCCTGCCAGTCCGTCATGTCTCCTATCAGGCAGACAGAGGTGGCGTGAGGGGCCCATTCCCTGAAAACCCATTCATGCCCGCGGACATGCAGACCAAAGTACTCGTGACCGGCGGCGAATTCAGACCATGTCCGCTGACCTGGAATCAGCTTTTTTTCCGTCTCGTCCGCTTTCAGGATCCGCCGCCGGAGGGCTTCTTCATAGGGATTCAACAGCGGGTCTCTCTTGATGAGAAGCCCGACCCGGTCATCGATCTGGGATATGATTTTCTGCATGATCGTCAAGACTTGGTTGAAGGGGATAAAGCGTAAATCCGGAACATACGTTCAAGGTTGAGCGGTCTATGCCTCTTCATTTAATTTTATGGCGAATTTCATAACCTTCGGTTTGACCAGTCTTTCAAAATCTTTACAGGATAATCTGATCCGTTTGCTTGTTTCGATCCCCATTTACAATATGGACCTCCGACCGTTGTACCTTTCGGTATCATAATATTTTTTCAGGTCAACCCTTTTTAATTTATTGATAATATTTTTGAGCGGAACGCTGGCGATCTTTCCTTCCCGGAGACTGACCATGCGGCCAAAGTCCTCATTGACGATCATGTCGACGGCGGCGATACCGAACCGTCTGGCCATCAAGCGGTCACGTGCGGATGGTGACCCCCCACGCTGCAAGTGGCTCAGGATGAGATGACGCGATTCGAATCCCGTTTTCTTTTCGATTTCTTTCGCCACATAACTCGCTATGCCTCCGAGCGAGGGGTGTCCGAAATCGTCTATTTTACTGTCTCGGAGGAATTCCTCCTGTCCCACGGGTTTAGCCCCTTCAGAAACCACAATAATGGAATAGTTTATTTCCCGCCCCCTCCGCTCACGAAGAAGTTCACACACGCGGTCCATATCAAAAGGGTATTCCGGTATCAGGATGATGTAAGCACCGCTGCATTCACCCCCATGGAGAGCGAGCCATCCGGCATAACGCCCCATCGTTTCAACCACAAAAATGCGGCTGTGAGAACCAGCGGTGGTTCTCAGCCGATCGATTTCCTCCATAATCACGTTAACCGCCGTATCAAAGCCGATAGAATATTCGGTTCCTTCGAGGTCATTGTCAATGGTTTTCGGGATGCCCACCGTCTTGATGCCCGACGTATGTAATTTATGGGCGACACCGAGGGTATCTTCACCGCCGAGAGCCACAATCACATCAATGCCAAGCCTTTTGATGTTATCCATCAACTTTTCCGAGCGGTCATTCGTCGGGTTGAAGGGATTTGTCCGTGATGTCCCCAGATTTGTCCCTCCGTATCGATCCCATGTCCGGACGATCTCTTCGTCTAAATGCTTGAGGCATCTTTCGCAGCTTTTCGGATTGCCGGGATCAACATCGACCAGTCCTTTCCAGCCATCGGCAACGCCCACAACGTCAAAGGATACGGAACGTTTTGCAACGAGCCTTGGATCAAGAGCGCTCTTCGTCACCCACTTGATCGCACCATTCAGGCCGGGGCAATCTCCCCCGCCTGTTAATACGGCTAATTTCATTTTCATCATTTCGTTGTCCTCGTTGACATGGAGTATCTTTTGACAAGATTGTTCCCGCCTGAAAAACGGACCATCCGTTTTTCAGGAAGGGGGGGGGATAGTTCGGTTAGAAAGCGGATGCCCTAAGGCACGGTCAAAAACGGAAAAGCCGCGGCATTTATGACGGGCGTCCGGGAAAAGAGCGATAATCGTTTTCACAGCTCAATGGCGCCACGGCCCCGAAGACCGACGCTTCACGACGACTTTCTGACAAACCGCGTCCCATGCAGAACAGACGCTGCCGTTACGGACCGCCCGGAAATTGCTCCTTTTCCACTAGCGGCTGGCCCTTGAGGACCCGCATAAGGAGAACCGGCACTGATGCATGCGTCACGACCTGTTCCGCAACGCTTCCGAGCACCCAGGCAATCTCGCCGCGGCCGTGCGTTGCCATGGCAATAAGATCGCACCGGGCCTCGTCAGCGTAATGGATAATTTCCCTGGCCGGGACACCTTCCCGATAAACCCAGTTCACCCTCAATCCTTTCGCCTTCAAGGTGTTCGCGACCTCTGCGAGATTTTTCTCCGCAGCAGTTTTAAGCGATCCCAGGGTCTCTTCTATCAGCGAAGGGGCGGCCTCTGCAATAAGCGCAATGTTCGAGCTGCTCCCCACCGTCAGCAGCGTGATCTCGGACTTCTGGCTTTTAGCAAGGTCCGCGACCTGGGGCATAATTTTCGTTGCCAGCGTTGAGCCGTCCAAGGGAACCAGGATTTTCTTGAACATAAGTCCTCCCTCCTTTCGTGCTTTTGGAGTTCATCCGAAGGAATCAGTCTTTTTCTTTCTCCCCCGTCTTGTAAGCTTCTATTCCGGCATCGACGGCCCTTTTAACCCGTCCCTTGGTGTCCTGCAGTGTTTCTTTCCCCTTTATAGCCCATTCCTCGACTTTTTCTTCCGCTTCAGCCCCTTTTTTCCTGGCCGCTGCCTGCACGTCTTTCATTTTTTCAACGGCAGCTTCATAGGCCTTTCTGCTTTTTTCGAGGGCGGCCTCATATGCTTCCCTCGTCTTGGTGAGTGTCTCCCGCGTTTTCCGACCAATATCCTCACGGCTTTCCCTGCCGCTTTTGGGTGCAAAGAGAATTCCCCCCGCGGCGCCTATCAGCCCGCCAATGAAGAGACCCTTCAGAAAACTTCTACTTTTGCTTTCAGGCATATTTTTCACCTCCTCATCTATTTGATCCCGGTGCAGTTATAGCCGGCATTTCTGCCTGCCTTTCTTTTCAAACCATTTATCCCGTCATGAGGATGAGATGCTTTGAGCGCGCAGCTGCCAGAAATTAATGGGCCTCTCCAAAATAGCGGAGGGCTGCCTTGAAAATGAAGGTCTCCTGGGGATTCATTCCCTTTGTTTCTTGCGGCTGGGTTCTGAAATACCGGAAAAGGGCTGCCCGAAGGTCAACCTCCAATACTGGCAAGAGTTCCCCTAAAATAGATGCTTGTTTTTTTCTTTCATGGTCGGTCATTGCGCCGCTCTCCTGACTGAAAAATGAACAAAAGGCCGCATAAGCAGTATTCCTTCTCGAAAACCGGTTTTTCCTCGTTCCGATGAAGTCCGTTTTCCGCCATACCGGGGAAGCAAAGTCTTCTGCCGGCGTTGGGCCTTCACCCCTTTTGAAAGGAAATCGGGAGAACCGCTTTTCTCTAGCTCTTGGAAAGGATTTTATTAATAAATAAGATTAAACAACGAGAAATGCAATCCGGACTGATTTCGGGGATAATATCAGGATAAACCTGATATTAAAAATGAGTTAAAAGATAAGATCTGAGATTGGTTTTTTTATTTTTCAGTTTGAGCTTGATTCGAATGTTGTCCCGATGAAACTCGATAGCCCTGGTTGAAACATTCAACAATTCAGCGATGTCTTTTGTTGTTTTTCCATTCTTGATCAGGTTCGCTATCTGAATCTCTCTGGGAGTCAGGTCTGAGTGTTTCAGGGTGATATTTTTCAGAAATGGAGAAATAATGTCGTTGAGATTCGTTTCCAGGATGCCCAGGCATGTGATCTGCTCGGGTGTCCTGGACGTTTTTTTCAGTTTTTCGACGTAGGGCATCACCAGTTCCTTAACATTGGTCAGGAGCTTTTCCTCCAGCTCTTTCTTGTCCTCGTCTCTCTGTTTCAGCAGAACCCTCAAGGCCGTGTTGACTTCCTCGAGCATGCGGGATTGGGCTTCCAGTTCCTGCTCACTTTCTTTCACGGCCCTCTCCGCGTTCTTTCGTTCCGTGATATCGAGCAGGGAAGCGATGCTTGTTTTCGTTCCCGGTATCATGGCTGCCGTCACCAGGACATCCCGGGTGTTCCCGTCGCTGTCCAGGAACCGGGCCTCATAGTTTTCAGGGACCGAACCCGGGTCCGTTCTCCGCGTGTCGTGGTATTTCTTGATCTGCTCAACGTCTTCCGCTGGAATGAATTCAGTCCAGCGTTTCTTGCCTTCCACGTCTTTTCTGGAATAACCGATCTTTTCTTCAAAGGCCCTGTTCACAAGGGATACGGTGGTGTCTTCCTCAATAATCATGGTTCCGGAAGCGGTCGTCTCAAAAATCGTTCGATACCTTTTCTCGGATTCCCTGAGCTGTTCCTGAATCTTGTGTCTTTCGGTCATGTCCTCGACCATCTCTATGGCCGCCTCGATCCGGCCTTTCTGATCCCTGATGGGGGTTGAGATGATCCTGTAGTTTCGGAAGGCCTTCCCTGCGGGCGTTTCCGTCATCGATTCATGCGTCTTTCCGTCTTGAAGTGTCTTGCATGTCGGGCAATAGGAGCAGACCCCCTTTTGCGGAGGATCGTTAAAGGATTCATAGCAAAGGGGCTTCTTCGAAGGATCGATATGAGGAAACCATTCCTTCATCTGCTTGTTCAGGGTCAGGATCTCCATGCGGGGACTGATGAGCGCGACGCCGATCCCGATGTGGTCAATGACGCTTTTGTATCTTGCTTCAGAAGCTCTCAAAGCGTCCTCTGTCTTTTTGCGCTTCTCTATTTCCTCTGTCAGGAGCCTGTGAGAGCTGTCTTTCACTTTCTGTTCACGGCCGTCCTCCCTTTTTTCCGGAGATGCCGGCATCCGCTCGAGCGGGAGCTGTGTTTTTTCCAGCCGGGCGATTCGCCGCCGCAGGACCATCAATTCATCCATGAGCTGTTGTTTTGTTTTCGAGTTATCTTTCATGGCGAAACCTCCAGGGGCAGGATCCGGTTGAGCCTCTGCAGGATGGCTTCAGCAAAAATTTCATGCCCTCTTTCATTCGGGTAACGTTCGTCCTTCTGAACAAAGTCCCGGTGGTGAAACCGGTTTCCCAGGAGGTAACCGGCCCAGTACACGTGGACGAAAATCATCTCGCAGTAAAGATCCTCGGCCACCTCCCTCATCGTCCGGTAGTAAATGTTCACGGCGGCCATGTCCTCTTCGCTTTCAAAAGGGTGGGAGGATGCGAGGAGGATGACGGGATAAAACCTTGCCATGGCAAGACGGATCATGCGCACGAAATTTTCCTTGAACTCGGAGCGGTAGACACCGGAGAAGGCGTCGTCGATGCCGAAATGCAGCATCAGAAATTCCGGAAAGAAGGGATCAATGTCCTCATAGAAGGACGTGACACCGTCGAAGGACGTCTCTTTTGCTCTCGAGCGGTTGATGATCTCAAGTCCCCCTGGGGCGTAACGATCCCTGAGAATGTCCACGTAGCTTCTTGAAACGCCATAACCGGCTGAAATGCTTCCGCCCCGGATGAGAAGCTTCATTTCTTTTCAAACCCGATGTCCTTAAAACATCCCCGTTTCAGATATAGGGGAAGATGTGCTTGATCACCATTTCAAAATTCTTCCTGACCTTCGCGTTGCCGTCCACGACACCCATGTGGCCGGGAAACAGGGAATCCACATCCAGCTTTGAAAGGCTCAGGATGCTTTTTTTCAGCAATTCGCCGTCTCCACCGGGGAAGTCCGACCTTCCCACATTCTGGTCGAAAATCACGTCTCCCGGAAAGAGGGCCTTCCGGCGCGGCCAGTAAAGACCGAGAGAGCCCGGGGAATGACCCGGGACGAGGATGATCTGAAACGTCTCCCCGCCCAGGGTGATTTCGCCATCCTTCATGATCAGATTGATCGCGACATTTGGAAAGCGAAGACCGAACAGGTCGTAGAGCTGGCTTCCGCCGCTGTCGAGGAACTGGATCTCCCGCTCATGGAGCCCGATCTTCACGTCCGAATCGTTGAACTGCACCGATCCCTCGTAATGGTCTGGATGGGAATGGGTGTTGATGACGTACCGGATGTCCTCCTTCGAGATGCCGTCCTCTTCCATGCTCTTGATCAGGTCAGGAAGATATTTTTTCAGGCCGGGATCGATGAGGGCCTGGACATCGCCTCCGATGTAGTAGCTGTTGCAGTTGTTATCGAAATAACTGGTCCATTCATATACGTAGATGTCTTCGCTGAATCTCATCTGAACTCCTTTTCGGGTTATGGGGAACCTCCGCCCGTCTCGGGAAGAAAAAAGAGGGGATTCCTGGGTTTGTTGTTCTGGCGGATTTCAAAATTAAGATATGGTTTTCCGTTGCCGTTGTCCGGATGGCTGAGAAGGGCGATCCGCTCGCCTTTCTTTACACGGTCTCCGACGCGGACCTTTTTATTTTTCAAGAAAGTATACACCGTTGAATAATGTTTGTCATGCTTGATAATGATCGTTTCACCGTAGTACTTGATCGGTGCGGCGTGGATGACCTCTCCGGCGGCGGAAGCCACGATGGGTGTCCCCTCACGGGCGGATATCCGGATCCCGTTGTGCTTCAGTCCGTTCGGCTGAATTCCGAACTTCGCCGCCAGGGCTCCTCTCATGGGCCAGATGAAGCGGCTCCTGTCAAACACAATTTTACCCTGTTCCGGTTTGACGGGCGCAGGCTCCGCCGGAACGTCTCTGGGCGGCTCTTTCGCGGCGGGCCTTGCCGCTTCCGCGGGAGGTTTTTCTCTCGCCGTCTTCACCGGGGGTTTCACCGGCTTCCTGACGGGCTTGACCTCCTCCTTTTCAGGGATAGCTTTCGCTTCCTCATGGGGCGTCACATCCACGACATGGTCCGCTCCCGGCACAAAAATGACACTGTCTTCCGTGATGGCTGCCGGGTTTGTGATGTTGTTCATCTCGGCGATATCCTGGAGGTCGGTTCTGTATGCCCTGGATATGGCCCAGAGGGTTTCACCCTTCTTCACCCGGTGATAGACACCACGAGGCTTTTCAACCTTTTTAATGGCGGGACCGGCGCAGGCGAAAAGAAAAAGGACCGTGAGCGCAAGCGCGAGCAGCCTTCTCACGTTCGCTGTGTCCCCTCTTCGCCAGCCCCCTTCAGGGCTTGATGTCCTATTCTTTCCAGCCATGTTCTCCAATCAAGCTGACAAAACGGCATCCGCAGAGGTCTTCCGTTTCCGTGTCTCCGGTCTTTTCGGAGAGCCGGGTCACTTTCAGGAGATCCTGGGTATAACGGTTTCCCACAGGCATGACGAGCTTTCCTCCGACGGTGAGCTGCTCAACGAGAATATCAGGAACCCTGGGGGCTCCTGCCGTGACGATGATGCCGTCGAAGGGGGATTCCTCCCGCCATCCGTAGGTCCCGTCGCCCACCCTCAGGGCTGCATTGAAATAGTTAAGCGAGTCGAGGATTTTTCGGGCCTTGGACGCCAGAAAGGCGATTCTTTCTATGGAGAAAACCCGGCTTGCCAGTTCCGCCAGGACGGCTGTCTGATAACCGGAACCCGTTCCCAGTTCAAGAACCTTTTCATGGCCCTTCAATGCAAGGGCCTCTGTCATGAGGGCGACAATGTAAGGCTGGGATATGGTCTGGTTCTCTCCGATGGGCAGCGGTCCGTCGCTGTATGCCTGGTCCCGGAGGGCTTCATCTATGAAGAGGTGCCGGGGTATTTTCTCCATAGCCTTGAGAACCCTCGCGTCTTTAATTCCTCTCGAACGCAGCTGGGAGTCCACCATTTTTATTCTCTGCTTCTGATATCTGTCCATGCGGCCTTTTTCAGTAGTTTCTTCTTGGGTGGAATGGGGTACTGTTCCTCCACGGTCTTATTCCGGCGGAAACCCATGGCTTCCCGTGTCACAATCAGATAGTACAGGCGGAGCTTGGCATATTCGCGCGATTCGTTGTACCGCCTGATCTCCCGGTTGATTTCCCGCAGGGCGCCTTTCGGTGCGGGATTTCCCCTTTCCCTGCATTCGAGGTATGACCTCAATCGGTCTTCTATGATCTCTTCAATCAGGCTCAGACTCCTCAGTGCGGCTGAAAGTTTCTCCCCGGCGCGGCCGAGGACTTCCGCCCTTTCCTGAAGGATCTCGAGATCGGTTTTTTCTGCGCTGTCTTTGAATATCATGAAGATTGCGTCGAATTTATTCTCCTTCACCTGTACCATTTAAGCGTCCCTTTTTCAACCGGAAAGGGGACAAACCCGTTGCATTTGAATTTCCTTTCGTTTAAAAATAGAAAAAGAATCGAAAACAGGAATAAACAGAATCAGGAGATGAAATGCCTTTGGATCATCCATATGTCATGTCGGACGCCGTGAGGATGGCCTACCGTGCGGGTGAGGAGGATGAAACGCTGAAGCCCCGTGTTCTTTTCGGCGGCGGCGGTCCCATCGGGAGAATAGGAAAGGGGGATTCCGTCATCTTTTACAACATACGGGGCGAACGGGAGATCGAGCTGACCCGAAGTCTTGTCGAAGAAGGCTTTCACGAGTTTGCCGTGGAACGGGGGATGGGCCTTCATTTCACGACCATGATCGAATATCAGAAAGGACTGCCTGTGGATGTGGCCTTTCCGCCGGAGGGCGTGATCGGAGAGACCCTCGGAGAGGTTCTTTCCCGTAACGGACTCAGGCAGGTTAAAATCACCGAGGCTGAAAAGGCTGTCCACGTCCTCTATTTTCTGAATGGGAAAAATGAGGATCCGGTCTCCGGTGAGGACAGAATAATCGTTCCCACAAGGAAAGATGTCGCTCTCTTTGATGAGGCCCCGGAGATGTCGATCCTGGCGATTACCGATTCGGTCATCGGGAAAATCCGGGATCAGGCCTGTGACGTCGTATTTGTGAATTTCCCGAATGTGGATGTGGTGGGCCATATCGAAAACGAAGATGCCGTCATCGCCGCGGTGGAAGCGGTGGATTCCCATGCCGGGCGTATCATTGAGGAAGCGGGAAGGGCCGGTCTGGACATCGTTGTCACGGCGGATCACGGGACCGTGGAGAAGTGGCTCTATCCCGACGGAGCCGTTGATACGGGCCATACCGACAGCCCCGTCCCGTTCATTCTGATCAGCGGGAACGGCGGGATGTCTCTCCGTGAGGAAGGTGAACTCGCGGACGTGGCGCCGACCGTCCTCGATTTGTTGAACATCCCTCAGCCGGCGGTCATGACAGGCCGATCCCTGATCGAAAAGAGGGGTGCGAGATCCCGTTCCAGGCCGAGACTTCTGTTCATCATACTGGACGGCTGGGGTTTGAACGACTCGTCCGTCGGGAACTTGATTTCGAAGGCGAAAACACCCGTGATGGATCGTTTATGGAATGGATGCGCTCACTCGAGTCTCAGGGCTTCGGGCGAGGCTGTGGGGCTTCCGGAGGGGACGGTGGGCAATTCCGAGGTGGGGCATCTCCATATCGGGGCCGGAAGGCGCGTGTACTCCGACCGCGCCCGGATCGACAGGGCCATTGCGGACGGCTCCTTTTTCAGCAACGCGGCCTTTCTAAGGGCTATGCGGGTCGCGAGGGATAGAGGCCGGGCTCTTCACCTCATGGGAATCGTATCGTTCTTCAGTTCCCACGGTTCCGTCCAACATCTTTTTGCGCTCATGGATCTGGCAGCAAAAGAGGGGCTGAAAGAGGTCTATGTCCATGCCATGCTCGGACGGCGCGGGGAACAGCCCGAAAGCGGGGCCAATTACATCGAGATGATCGAGAAAAAGTCCCGGGAGACCGGTCTCGGACAGGTGGTCTCGGTGATCGGGAGATACTGGTCCATGGACCGGGAAGAGAACTGGGACAGGATTGAGAATACCTATCGAATGCTCGTTTACGGGGAAGGAAACCCTGTGAAAGAAAGGAGGGCGTGATGGAGGTCAGGATCAGAAACGCTGTCCTGTCCCTCGTGGAGGGAGATATCACGAAAGAGCAAACCGATGCCATCGTGAACGCGGCCAACTCGAGGCTTGCGGGCGGAGGAGGGGTGGACGGGGCCATTCACAGGGCCGGCGGCCCATCCATCATGGAGGAGTGCAGGAAAATCGGAGGGTGTCCAACGGGGAAAGCGGTTATCACGACGGGGGGAAATCTGAAGGCGCGTCACGTGATCCATACCGTTGGTCCCGTGTACAGGGACGGCACCAGAGGAGAAGCGGAGCTGCTTGGAAGCGCCTACCGGGAGAGCCTCCATCTTGCCTCCAGGCATGGATTGAAGAGCATCGCCTTTCCTTCGATCAGCACGGGGGCCTATGGATTTCCCCTTGAAGAGGCGGCGGCGATTTCTCTCGGAACCGTGATGGAATATCTGAAAGAGCATCAGGATATTCAGCTCGTGCGCTTTGTCCTTTTCGGCCGTAGCGCCTACGATGTCTTCGCCGCAGAACTTGCGAAGCTCACCAAATCGTAAGGCGTGAAGCGTAAAGTCTGAGGTGAAGGCAGGGATGCTTGACCTATGGGATAAGTTGACTTACATTAAATAGAGAAGTCTTTAAACCAGAAACTCGAAACCAGAAACCTGGAACTATTTTTATTATGAATTCTTTTTTCGAACAGGGTCCCATCAGGCCGCCCAGTGAGGCGCAGAGTCTGCTCATCAGGGTCACGCGGAACTGCCCGTGGAACAGGTGCGCCTTCTGCCACACCTACCGGAATACCAAGTTTGAACTGAGATCCGTCGAGGATGTTAAGAAGGATATCCAGGCGGCATGGGAAATTGCCGATGAGATCCGGGCGCTCTCCTGGAAATTAGGAGAGGGCGGCAGGGTGGAAAACGCAACCGTGAACCGGATTTTCAATCAGGGCGAATTTTATGGTGACCCTTTCAGAAGCGTTGCGGCATGGCTTTATTTCGGCGGCGAATCGGTCTTTCTTCAGGATGCCAATTCCCTTATTCTTAAGACCAATGATTTGGTGGAGATTCTGAATTTCATCCGGGAGAAATTCCCTCATGTCAACCGAATCACCTCGTATTGCCGCTCCAAAACGGCGGCGAAGAAGTCTGAGGAAGAGTTCAAGCGCCTCCGGGAGGCAGGATTGTCCAGGATTCATGTCGGTATGGAGACGGGATACGATCCTCTCCTTGCGTTCATCAGGAAAGGCGTGACGGCGGCAGAGCAGATCGAAGGGGGGAAAAGGATCGTCGCTTCGGGCATCTCCCTTTCGGAGTACGTGATGCCCGGCCTCGGGGGGACGCGCTGGTCAAAGGAGCATGCCCTTGAAACGGCCCGGGTTCTGAACCGGATCAATCCCGATTTCATCAGGCTGAGATCCCTTCAGGTGAGAAAAGGAACGGCTCTATACGAAAAGATGAGCGAAGGGACCTTCGATCCCCTGGGTGAGGAGGACGTGGTGAAGGAGATCCGTGTTTTTATAGAGGCCCTGGACGGGATCGACAGCACCGTGGTGAGCGACCACATCCTGAACCTTCTCGAAGAAGTGGAAGGAAAACTGCCCGGGGATAAGGAAAAGATGCTGGGAGTCATCGACCGGTATCTCGCACTCCCGGACGAGGAGAGGTTCGTTTTCCGGCTGGGGAGACGAAAGGGACTCTACCGGAGGCTTGACGATCTCGCCGACAGGGGTGTTTACATGCGGCTTCAGCCGCTTGTTGCGAAATACCTTTCATCAGACCCCGCCCAGATGGACCGCGACCTGGATCGAATGAGACAGAGTTTCATCTGACTTTCCCCCATGGCAAATATAAATGACGGTCTTCATTGACCTTCGGTGTGAAATGTGATATATGAGCGCATGTCACAAAAATACGGAGGTCATAAGGGCGAGATGTTCAAAGTTGGGGAATTGGCGGTCTACCCCGCTCAGGGCGTCGGTGTCATTGAGGCGATCGAAGAACGCGAAATGATGGGAAATATTCAATCTTTTTACATCATGAAAATCCTTGGAAGCAACATGAAGATCATGATCCCTCTCGACAGCGCGAAGTCTGTGGGTCTCAGGGGGGTAATATCCGCGAGAGAAATACCCAAGATTTATGAGATCCTGAAGGACAAGGATATCACGATCGACAAGCAGACATGGAACAAGCGCTACCGCGATTACCTGGAAAAGATAAAGACAGGATCGGTCTATGAAGTTGCGAGGGTGTTGCGGGACCTCTGCATCCTGAAGCTCGACAAGGATCTCTCTTTCGGGGAGAGAAAAATGATGGATACGGCCCGGAATCTGCTCATCAAGGAGATTTCCGTCGTAAGCAAGTCCGATGAATCCAAGGTTGAAAAAGCGATCAATGACTTCTTCCCTTTGCAGGGATTGATGAAGGGCGTTGCCTGAAGTCGCTTGGGTTCCTTGTTCAGACGGAAAGGACATCTGAAGTATCCGGGACGTATTTTTTATATACAGGCTCTTTGAAAAATTGTATAGGCGCGTTTTTTGAGAACGGAAATCTATGAAAGGAGGTTATATGACGCAACTGCTTATCAGGTTTATTTTGATCGTAGCCTGTTCCGTGAGCGGTTATTTTATTGCTTTTAAGTATACCGATTTCCCGCTTTCATTATTAGGATTACTTGCCGGCTTTTTAGTTGCCATTTTCGTTATTCAGCTCGAACAGGCTATCAGGAAAGTAACTCTCCGCGTGATCTTCGGAGGTGTAATAGGTACTCTCACCGGGCTTGTGATAGCCTTTCTTTTTGCTTACGGCCTCAGTTTTGTAAGCATTCTGGAAAAACAGGACTTGTTTCCCTGGATTTATGTGCTCCTCACCTGCATCCTGGGCTATCTTGGTCTTGTTCTGGGTTCCAAGAAAAGCGAGGAAGTGACCTTCCCCTTTTTCGGTTCCGCCAAGACATTCAGGGCGGGGGATTACAGGATCCTGGATACGAGCGTGATCATAGACGGACGGATAGCCGACATCTGTGATACAGGTTTCATGGAAGGAAACCTGATCGTTCCGCGATTCGTCCTTGATGAGCTTCAGCATATTGCCGATTCGTCGGATTCCATGAAGCGCTCCAGGGGCCGAAGAGGTCTCGATATCCTTAACCGGATGCAGAAAAGCGCCGGGATGAATATCGAAGTGGTGGATCAGGATTTCCCCAAGATCAAGGGAGTCGACGGGAAGCTGGTCGCCCTGGCGAAAAAGATGGGCGGGAAGATTATCACCAACGACTTCAATTTGAACAAGGTCGCCGAGCTTCAGGGCATCCGGATCCTCAACGTGAATGAACTGGCGAATGCTCTTAAACCGGTGGTTCTGCCCGGGGAAATGATGACCGTCAAGATCATCAAGGAAGGCAAGGAACCCGGACAGGGAGTGGCTTATCTCGATGACGGGACCATGGTCATCGTGGACAATGCGGTGAGGCACCAGGGGGAAAGCGTTGTCGTTCTCGTGACAAGCGTTCTCCAGACCACGGCGGGAAGGATGATTTTCTCGGAGCTCAAGGAGGTCAACCAGGACAGGGGCTCCTTCGGAGCAGGTTCTCACTGATGAACGTTTATGGAGCCCGGACAGGCTGAAAAGCCGTCCGGGCTTTTTTGCATCTTTCAGGGTGTCGGGATGAGCGTGGATGTTATTATTCCCGCGGGAGGCGCGGGAAAGAGAATGGGAGGGGCTTCTTCCAAGCAGTTCATGGATCTGGCCGGTACCCCCATCCTTGCCCGCACGCTGAATGTCTTTAACGGAATCAGAGAGATTGACGGCATCGTTCTCGTCGTTCCTCAGGATGAAATCGAGTTTGCGAAGATGGCGATCGTGGACCGCTTTCATTTTTCCAGGGTCCGGCAGGTTCTGGCGGGAGGGCAGGAGAGACAGGATTCCGTGAGAAAAGGGATCTTTGCCTTGGGACCTCATGCGGAAAGTGATGATATCGTGGTCATTCATGATGCCGTACGGCCCTTCGTCACGGAAGAGCTGATTCTTAAGTCGATTGACGAATGCCGGAGATACGGCGCCGTGACCCTCGGTGTCCCGGTCAAGGATACCGTCAAGCAGGTGGACGCTGAAGGAGTTGTCGGGCGGACTGTGGACAGGGCCGTGTTCTGGCTGACGCAGACGCCACAGACCTTCAGGATGTCGATCATCTCGGAGGCCTACGGGAGGGCTTACGAAGAAGGGTTCCGCGGGACCGATGACGCGTCGCTTGTCGAGCGGATCGGTGTGGGCGTCAGGATGATCTTCGGGTCTTACGAGAATATCAAGATCACGACTCCGGAAGACCATGAATATGCGGAATATTTAGTAAAGAAAAGGCTAAGGGCTAAAGGCTAAAGGCGAAAGGCTAAAGGCTAAAGGCTGGAGAATAATGCGGGTTGGTTTCGGATACGACAGTCACCGTCTGGTGAGGGGAAGGCGGTTCGTGCTCGGGGGTGTTGAGATACCCTTCGAGAAGGGACTCCTCGGGCATTCCGATGCTGACGCCCTCCTTCACGCGCTGGGGGATGCCATTCTTGGCGCCCTGGGTGAAAGGGATATAGGGACACATTTTCCGGATACGGACCCGGCCTGGAAGGATATTTCAAGCCTTGTGATCCTCGGCCGGATATGCGGGATGATGAAGGCGAAGGGGTATGAAGTGAACCATATCGACGCCACGATCGTACTCGAAAAACCAAAGATTGCGCCTTTCATCCCCGAGATGATCGGGAAAATTGCCGGCACCCTTGAAGCGGCCGCCGATTGCCTCAGCATCAAGGCAAAGACGAATGAGGGCATGGGCTTTATAGGCCGTGGAGAGGGGATTGCCGTTTTTGCCGTGGTGTTGCTGAACGAAAGAGCGGATCATGGAAAGCGTTAGCAGGCCAAGGGTCAGATTCGCTCCCTCACCAACGGGAGACCTTCATGTAGGGAATGCCAGAACGGCCCTCTTCAACTGGCTCTTTGCGAGGCACTACGGCGGGAAGTTCGTTTTGCGAATCGAGGATACGGACCGCCTCAGGACCTCTGAAGCCTTTGAGAACCGTATCATAGGCGATCTCCGCTGGCTCGGCATGGATTGGGACGAAGGACCGGAGAAGGACGGCCGCCATGGTCCTTATCGCCAGTCTGAGAGGCTCGATATCTATACCCGCCATCTTGATGTTCTTGTCCGTGAGGGAAAGGTTTATCCCTGTTACTGCACCGATGAGGAACTGGAGGCTGAGAGGTCGAGACTTCTCTCCAGGGGAATTGCGCCGCGATACACAGGGAAATGCAGGAACCTGACCGACGAGCGGAAAAGAAAGCTCGAAGGAGAGGGGAGAAAGCCGGCCTGGCGCTTTGCCGTGGAAGAGGGTGCCATAGAATTTGATGACCTCATCCGCGGTGCCATGAGGTTCAGCGGGAGCGACCTGGGGGACTTCATCGCGGTCCGCTCGAACGGCATTCCCGCCTATAACTTCGCCGTGGTCATCGATGATCATCTCATGGAAATAAGCCACGTGATCCGGGGTGAAGACCACCTCTCGAACACGGCGATGCAGCTTCTCCTTTACCGCGCCTTAGGTTTTGATGCGCCCCTTTTTGCCCACCACGCGCTCATCCTCGGAAAAGACAGGTCAAAGCTGAGCAAGCGCCACGGGGCGGTCACCGTTAGTGAATTCAGAAAAAAAGGCGTTCTGCCGGAAGCCCTTGTCAATTATCTCGCCCTGCTCGGCAG
>CAYXFF010000018.1:0-12110 GCA_964464185.1 uncultured Syntrophaceae bacterium
ACCTTCATGCCCACGAAGGTATCGTCCAGCACGACCGCCGGGCCATGGATCTGGACCTGATGGGCCAGGGATACGCGACAGCCGATATAGACGGCATATTTTTTGCCGTCCACTTCATATAAATTATTTTCCACAGGTTTGCCGTGATGCTCTGTTTCGAGGGCATGAATCACCACGCCGTCCTGGACATTGGAATCATCACCCACATGGAGGGGCTGGCCTTCGTCACCGCGGACGGAGGCACACGGCGAAACCATCACGTTCTTTCCCAGAAGAACATGGCCGATGACGGCAGCGAGCGGGTGCACATAAGCGGAAGGGTCGATGACAGGGTCATAGGCCTTTGATACGAAATCGGTAACAACATTTTTTTCAATCATTCAACATCCTCCTGTAAAGGTTTTCTACAATCAGTCCTTTAATTTAAAGAATTTTCCTTTCATGCTTTTGATACGTTCTTTCTCGACAAGGCTTGCCCAAACCCTGTCGACGTCTCTCTTTGTATTTTCTAAAGGACCTTCATTGTTAATGACGTAATCAGAGCGTAACACCTTATCGTCAATGGACATCTGGGAGTTCAAGCGGTCCTCGGCATTGCGTTTGCTGAATCCGTTCCTCTCCGTAAGCCGAAGGATCTGTTCGTCTCTGGAAATATAGATCAGAACGATCACATCCACGGCATCCTGCCAGTTCACTTCAAAGAGGAGCGGAATGTCTGAGATAATGATCCCCTTGGGGTCTTTCTTCGTGATTTCCCCGATCTTATTCATCCATTCGCTGAAAACGGCAGGATGAACAATGTCGTTCAGCTTTTTTCGCTTTGATTCATCGTTGAAAACCAGGCCCCCCAGCTTTTCTCGGTTGATGGATCGATCCGAGTTGAGGATTTCCGGGCCGAAACAGGAAACAATATCCCTCCATACCGGACGGCCCGGTTCCTCGACCAAATGAGCCAATGAATCGTGATCGATCAAATAGGCCCCTTTGTCCACGAACATACGGTCGACGGTTGATTTTCCGCTGGCGATACCGCCTGTGAGTCCGACATTGAGCATGGGGTCGTATCTATCATAAGGCAAAATTCCCATCAATGAAAAAGAACGGCTCGATTAACCATTGGTCGAATAATAGAGACCTTTTGGACATAGCCCTTGACACGCTTTTAATTTAAAGCAATATTTAATCGTAAGGAACTGCCTTTGGAGCGAGTCTGAAAGATCATCAGAACCTTTTACCGATTTTTCTCGCGTTCATGAATTGAATGCCGATCAAGAGGGGGAAATGACTGAATTCCGTATCGACGAGGATAGAGGCCTGAATCTCAAAGAATCCTTGAGCATGGAGTGGCTCGATACGAACGGTTTGGGCGGATATGCCTCCAGCACGATTCTGGACTGCCATACGAGAAAATATCACGGCTTTCTTGTGTCGAAGCTGATAAAACCATCGGGTCGATTCGTGCTTCTATCAAAAGTAGAAGATTCCATCCGCAGCGGAGATAAGGAATATTTTCTGACCACTCATCGATACCCGGACGTCTTTCATCCTCAGGGTTATAAATATCAGACGGCTTTCAGCCTGGATTATTCTCCATGTCTGACCTTCAGAATAGGCGACATCATCATTCAAAAGCGAATCATGATGATCCAGGGGGAAGACAGGGTCTTAATCCGGTATTCCTGTGAGAACGGCAATGGTTCGCTCTTCCTCGGGATAAAACCGCTCATCGCCTTCCGCGCCTGTCATGAAGTGAGCAGGGAGAATCCATCGCTCAACGTCAGGATCAGGGATCTCCTGAATGGTTTTGTTATCAGACCATACGATGGGATGCCGGAGCTTTTTGTTCAGACCAGTCATCGAAAATGCTTCCTGCCGTTCCCGCTGTGGTATCGCAACTTTGAATATTCCATTGAGGCGGAAAGGGGGTTCGATGACCACGAAGACCTTTATCAGCCGGGAGTATTTGAGATTCCATTACGGGATGGATCCGACGTTTTCGTCTCGGCGGCCCTGAAAGAATACAAGGGGCGGCTGAAGGATAAGTGGTCGGCGGAGGAACGAAGACGAAAACAGGAGGCGATGAAAGACGAAACGATCGTCGAAGATATTGAAAGCAAAACAGGAAGGGAAATCGCATTAAAACTCGTAAGGGCCGGAAGGAAATTTATAATAAGGGATCAAAAGAAGAAGCCGGCAATCGTCGCGGGATACCACTGGTTCTGCGAGTGGGGGAGAGACACGTTGATTTCTTTGCCGGGTCTTACGTTCTGTTCGGGGCGACCGGAAAAGGGGATAGAGATTTTAAGAAAATACGCGGGATTTGAAAAAAAAGGACTGATGCCCAATTTCATATCGGAAGACGGAACATCAAAGGCGTACAACTCTGTGGACAGCGCGCTATGGTATTTCTGGGCGGTTCAGCAGATGCTGAAATACACGGATGACCTGAAAACGATAAAAAAAGACCTCTGGCCGGTCATGAAGAAAATCATAGAGAACTATATGGCGGGAACGGAACATAAAATATTCATGAATGATAATGGATTGATACATGCAGGTGACAAGGACACGCAACTGACGTGGATGGATGCAAAGGCCGGAGGGAAGTCTGTAACGCCGCGCTCCGGTTATGCTGTGGACATAAACGCCTTGTGGTATAATGCCCTATCTTTCATAAATGACCTTGCGCAACGATTTGGTGAGACGACATTCAATGTAAAAAAATTAATCGATCGAACAAGAGAATCTTTCAATGAAACGTTCTGGATCGAGAGCGGATGTTATCTTGGGGATGTATTTTCAGATGGCAAACTGGACACGGCTGTTCGGCCCAATCAGATTCTCGCCGTTTCTCTTCCCTATACACCCCTTGAACCGTCAAGATGGACAGGAGTGCTGGAAAAGGTGAAAGAGGAACTTTTGACCCCTTGCGGTCTCAGGACACTCTCACCGGGAGACGCAGCATACAGGGGGCGTTATGAAGGGAATTCATCCACGAGGGATATGGCTTATCATCAGGGAACCGTCTGGCCATGGCTTGTAGGTCATTATGGCGAAGCCTGCCTGAAAACGGCGGAGGACAGGGCGGCAGCGAAGGAAAACCTTCTCGATCTCATGTCAAAATTCTTGGATGAGCATTTCATGCAAGCGGGCATTGGATTTGTATCGGAGGTTTTTGACGGCGATCCGCCGCATCATCCCGGCGGTTGCATCGCCCAGGCCTGGAGTACGGCTGAGATAATAAGATTGATGAGACTATTGAAAGACGAACCGGATCGTTGATGAGGTGAGGGCAGATGCGTGTTCTCATGTTCGGATGGGAGTTCCCCCCCATATCAGTGGCGGCCTTGGAACGGCCTGTTTCGGGATTACGCAGGGCCTCTCCAATTTCGGCACGGAAATTGTTTTTGTTCTGCCTCGGCAAAAAGGGAATATTCATAAATCACATGTGAGGCTTATCTTGGCAAACGATGTTCCATTGCATGAAAAATCCGAAACGGACGCCTTTGCCCGGGCCGTGACGTTCCGGCATGTTGAATCCGATTTGATACCATATGCAGAAAAAGGACGGGCAGGAGCTTTTATTGCGGGCAAGATAGGTGTTGTCGGGGAGTCAAGCACAGGCACTTGGGATCTGTCAGATGATTATGGTTAGGACATGTTTGCGGAAGCAGATCTCTATGGCCGCAAAGCGGGGGTCCTGGACATCTGGAGAAAACTTCAGGCATCCGATCATTTTTATTACATGTGTACGAAGTGGTTTAGCGATAGTGATGTTCATAAATATTTCAATCCTTATCAATCTCCCTACGATGCTTATATTAACTACATGAATATATTGGCTGATTTCGATAACACTTTAAAAGAGAAAGGTCTATTCAATGGAAGCCGGTAAATATCTTTTTGAAGTGAGCTGGGAGATCTGCAATAAGGTCGGCGGCATATACACCGTGATCAGCAGCAAGGTTCCCATGGCCGTCGCGAATTTCGGCGAGAATTATTTTCTGCTGGGACCGGACCTGAAGACGAACCCGGAATTCGAGGAGACCGACGAAGAATGCTGGAACAGGATACGTGAGGGAACAGCCATCAAGGACATCCCCTGCAGGTTCGGGCGCTGGAAAATCCCCGGTGAACCAAAAGTGATTCTGGTCAGCTTCGGAAAGAAGCTCAACAAAGATCAGCTGCTCTTTGAATTATGGGAGAGCTACGGTGTTGAATCCATCGCGGGAGGATGGGATTACGTGGAGCCCGTCATGTTCAGCTATACCTGCGGGGCTGTTATTGAAACAATTTATAATCTGGTGGTTCGTCCGGAGGAGGGAGTGGCCGTCGCTCATTTCCATGAGTGGATGTGCGGAGCGGGCCTGCTTTTCATGAAAAAAAGGGTGCCGGCGGTTGCGACGGTATTCACGACACACGCTACCATACTGGGACGATCACTCGCAGGCTCCGGCGTCGACATCTACGCGAAGATGGACCATATCTCACCTCAAAAAGAAGCGGTTGACCACAACATCATGGCCAAATATTCCATGGAGTCGGCAGCCGCCCGTGAAGCCGACTGTTTCACGACGGTCAGCCAGATCACCGATATGGAAGCAAAGAACTTTCTTGGCAGAAATGCGGATGTGATTGCGACGAACGGTCTCTGCATGGAGAAAATCCCGAATTATTCGGTCAACAGAGAAATACCGCAAAATTACAGGAAACGGCTGCTGGAATTCGCGTCAAGATTTTTGAGAAAGCAATTCAGCGAGAAAACAAAACTAGTCTTGATTTCGGGTCGTTATGAATTTCACAACAAAGGCATTGATCTCTTTCTCGAGGCGCTGGGACGCCTGGACAAGGAAATGCCGAGAGAAGACGGTCAGATTCTTGCCTTTATCTGTGTCATTGGAGGACACACGGCGATCAACCCCGCTGCGCTCCAGGATGGACCCTTGGATCCGGGAACACCACTCATAACCACCCACCGTCTGCAGAATGAATCGTCGGACCCCATCCTTGCCGCATGCAGCCGTCTGGGCTTGAAGAACTCGGCTGAGAACCGGGTCAATGTCATTTTCGTTCCGGCATACCTGAACGGTCATGACGGTTTGATCAACATGGACTACTACCACGTGCTGGCGTCGTTTGATCTTGGCTTGTTTCCATCTTATTACGAACCCTGGGGATACACCCCGCTGGAGAGCATCGCATACGCCGTGCCCACCATCACGACCGATCAGGCTGGTTTCGGCCTATGGGCCCGAAACACAATCGGTGAAAACCGCGGCGTGATCATCCTGGAACGAAGCGGCGTCCCCTTTAAAACAATCATCGAGAATCTTCTTCTCATATTGAAGTCTTTCATCACCTGGTCCGATGAAGAGATGGCGGAGAGGCGCCGTGAAGCCAGACGCGCGGCCGTGAAGGCGGGATGGATCAACTTTTATGACCGGTATATTGAGGCTTATGAAAAAGCTGTCAACGTCGCGAGGACAAGGGCAGCGTTCGTTGATGCTGCGGATACCCTGGAAAAGAAGCATGTATTCGCCGGAACGTCGTCCATGCAGCCCCATTTCCGCAAACTGACGGCCGTGGTCAACCTTCCGCGAGAGATCCATCGCCTGAGAGAGATGGCATACAATCTTTGGTGGATCTGGAATCCCGAGGCCCAGGGTCTCTTCACTCACCTTGATCCGAAATTGTGGGAGGAGTCGGGAGGAAATCCCGTCAAGATGCTGGAGTGTGTTTCCCCGGAGAGGTTTGCCGAAGTAGCGCGGCATGAAGGTTATCTGGGACTCTATGAACGTGTGGTGCGTGAGTTCGACGAGTATCAAAAAGGGAAGGGCAACGGCAGATCGGATTTCTCTCCGCACATCAAATGGTCGTCCCCTGTAGCGTACTTTTCTCCGGAAATCGGACTGCACGGAAGCATTCCCATCTATTCGGGCGGTCTCGGTGTCCTGGCAGGCGATCATCTCAAGGCGGCCAGCGAACTCAATATCCCGATGGTGGGTGTAAGTCTTCTTTATAAAAACGGATACTTCAGACAGCGTATTGACAAGGAAGGGAGTCAGATCGCCGAATTTCCAGAAGGCGACTTTTCAAAAATGGCCGTGCAGATGGTTCAGGATGATAAGGGCAATGATGTTCAAATAACAGTAGAGCTTCCCGGACGGACCCTTTTTGCGAATATCTGGGAAGTCAGGGTCGGGCGTGTGACGCTCTATCTTCTTGACACGGATATTCAGAGAAATACCGTTCAGGACAGAAAAATAACCTCACGCCTTTATATCGATGAGCCGAGGGTGAGGATTGAGCAGGAAATTCTCCTCGGAATCGGAGGGGTGAAGCTTTTGAAGAAACTGGGTATCCGGCCGAGCGTTTACCACATCAATGAAGGTCATTCGGCTTTTCTGCTTTTCGAACGGATGAATACCCTCATGATCGATGAAGGAGTCACTTTTGATGAGGCGAAAGAGGTGGTGAAAAGCAATACAACATTCACGACGCACACGCCCGTCGAAGCGGGCAATGAGAGATTTGACAAGGAACTCGTGGAACACTATTTTGCGAGCTATTTGAAAAGGTGGGGAATCACCTGGTCCCAGTTCTGGGAACTGGGGAGAAAGGAAGGCGGCGAGGAAAAGTCGTTCTTCATGACGATTCTTGGTCTGAAGCTGTCAGAGAAGAAAAATGCCGTGAGCCGCATGCATGAAGACATTGCCCGGCGGATGTGGGTCGGCGTTTGGAAAGGATTTCATTATTCCGATGTCCCCATCGGGCATATCACCAACGGAATTCATGCGGTATCTTATGTCGCTCCAGAGATGCGTGACGTCTTTGACATTTATCTCGGCCGCGGATGGGAAAAAAGTATTGCCGATGAAGAGTTATGGAAGAAGATTCAGGATATCCCCAACGCGCACCTGTGGAGGGTCAGGAGCAGCCTCAAGTTTAATCTGCTGAACGTGCTCAGAGAAATCATCGCGAAACAAGGGGTTAAGTACGGCGAATCAAGGACACTTCGCGACGAACTTCTTGCCAGGATCAACCCTTCGGCCATGACAATAGGCTTTGCCCGACGTTTCGCTCCTTATAAGCGGGCCACGCTCATGTTTTCAGATCTGGATCGCCTCGATAGGATCGTGAACCACCCAAAACGGCCCGTTCACATCATCTTTGCAGGAAAGGCCCATCCAAGCGACGGTATAGGCAGAGAATTGATCAGGCAGGTCATTCATCAATGTAACGATAAGCGATTCATGGGGAAGATTTTTTTTATCGAAGACTATGATATCTCCACCGCCCAGGAGCTTACAAAAGGGGTCGATGTATGGCTGAATCTGCCGAGGAGACCTTTTGAGGCCTGTGGAACAAGCGGTCAAAAAATCGTCGTCAATGGCGGTCTGAATCTCAGCACATCCGATGGATGGTGGTGCGAGGGATTTGACGGCACGAACGGCTGGAACGTCGGTCCGGCGAGGACGCGCTTTACGGGTTACGAAAACGACGCGGAAGCCGATGAGCTGGACGCAGAATCACTCTATTCGATGCTCGAGGACATAGTAACGCCGCTCTTTTATGAAAGGGATGTGTCAGGCATACCCCAGGAATGGATGAACATGGTCAAGAGATCCATCATGACGATTGTGCCGCGGTTCAATGCAGAGAGGATGGTGATGGAATATCTGCAGCAGATGTATCTTCCGGCGGCTCGCAGAGGCTGCGACATGACCAATAACGCGTTCAAGCTTGCAAAGAATCTTGCCGACTGGAAGATCAAGATGCCCATGAGGTTCTCATCGCTGAGACTCATTGATGTGACTTTCGAGGGCATCCACGGCGATACGCTTCTGGTCGGAAAACCCTTTAAAGTCATTGTTCGGATTGACCCGGGAAAGATGGCGGCGGATGAAATATTGCCGGAGTTGATCATCGGGAAGACGGAGCGGCAGGAATTTGTGAGAGATCCGGAGAGCATTCCGCTGAGGTTGTTAAAAAAGGACGGCAGCGTTCTGACCTTCAGCTGTGAATACCACGTGCCGGAGACCGGACAATACGCTTACGGCATCCGGATCGTACCCTTCAACGTGAATCTGACGAACGCGCAGGACCTGGGGCTGGTGCTTTGGGGCTAAAGAAAGTTCAGCGTTCAGAGTTATATAAATAGCTTTTGACATCAACTCGAAACCGCTGGGAGGAGTTGAAAACACACTATCTCAGGCTGTTCAAAAAGGTCCAGATGCAAGGCGCGCATGGTTTGACAAGCTCACCATGACAACTTGTAAACCTGTCCTGAGCCTGTCGAAGGAAGGGGCAAAGCGCAGCATGCAGATGCCGTCCCCACCTTTCGAGTCACTCAGGATAAACTCAAGCGGGGTTGGGCGTTTTTCAACAGCTTGCTAGAGACTGTACACCTTCTCCCCGGGGAGCACTGAAAAGCCGTTCTTGACAAGAATATCTATGGCTTCGTCCGTGGGCGTGAATCGGAAAATAATGATGGCGTTTTCTCCGCTTCTTTCAATGAAGGCGTACATGTACTCAACGTTGATGGCGTGACGTGAAAGAACAGCCAGGATGCTGTGCAGTCCGCCGGGTCGGTCGGGAACCTCCACGGCGACCACATCGGTGCGCTTGACCGTGAAGCCGCCTTCCTGGAGAACTTTTTTGGCTGTTGCCGCGTCATTGACAATGAGTCTGAGGATACCGAAATCGGAAGTATCCGCAAGTGAGAGCGCCCGGATGTTGATATTGGCCTTGCTTAAAACTCCTGTAACCTGCTCAAGCGCACCCGGTCTGTTTTCTACGAAAATGGATATCTGTTCGACCTTCATTCATATCCCCCTTTTTTAGATTTGCCGTTTGTCGATCACGCGCTGCGCCTTACCCTCGAATCGCTGAATGGTCTTGGGCTCAACGAGCTTCACCTGCGCGGTCACTCCGAGATAGTCTTTCAGATCTTTTGATATTCGTTTTTCGAGGGACTGAAGAACTTTGATCTCGTCTGAGAAAATGCTTTCGCTGACTTCGACACGTACCTCCAGGGTGTCCAGGGTTTCCACCCGGTCAACGATAAGCTGGTAATGAGGTTCAAGTCCTTCGATACCCATGAGGACACTCTCAATCTGAGAGGGGAAAACATTCACACCCCGGATGATGAGCATGTCATCGCTCCGTCCCGATACTCTTTCCATGCGGACGAACGACCGTCCGCATCTGCAGGGGGCTGTGATGATTCTTGAAATATCCCTGCTTCGGTAACGTATCAGGGGGAAGGCTTCCTTGGTAATGGTCGTAAAAACGAGCTCGCCTTGTTCTCCCGGAGGCAGAACCTCACCCGAATCCGGATCGATGGTCTCTACGATGAAATGGTCTTCGAATATATGCATCCCCTCGCGTCCCTCCACACACTCCATGGACACTCCGGGGCCGATGACCTCGGAAAGACCATATATGTTCAATGCCACGATGTTGAGCTTGTTTTCAATCTCAAGCCTCATTTTTTCGCTCCAGGGTTCCGCGCCCAGAATGCCGACACGGAGCTTAAGCGACCTCATGTCAATTCCCATCTCCATTCCAGCCTCCGCCAGGGTCAGTGCGTATGAAGGGGTGCAGCAGATGGCGGTAGGCCCGAAATCCTGAAGAATCACAATTTGTCTTTTTGTATTACCGCCGGACATGGGAATAACGCTGGCGCCGAGTTTTTCTGCGCCGTAATGAGCCCCGAGACCTCCCGTGAAAAGTCCGTAGCCGTATGCGTTATGAACGATATCGTTCCGCGTCACGCCAGCGGCTGCGAAGCAGCGCGCCATGAGTTCGGACCATGTTTCGATATCCCGTTTTGTGTAACCGACGACCGTTGATTGGCCCGTTGTCCCGGAGGAAGCATGCATTCTCACAACGCTGCTCATGGGAACGGCGAAGAGACCGAAGGGATAATTATCTCTGAGATCGTCTTTTGTGGTAAAGGGAAGCTTCTTGAGGTCATCCAGAGTCCTGATGTCATCGGGATTGACGCTGGCCTGATCGAAAGATTTCCGATAAAAACCGACCGTGTGATAAACGCGCTGGGCTACATGCTGAAGCCTTTTCAGCTGCAGCGCCTCCAATGCCTCCCTCGGAAGAGCTTCAAATTCTTCGTTGTAGATCATGGGTTTCGGCTCCTTCTGTTGTTTTCATTATGTACATTGTTCACGTTCATTAACGTTAATGTATAAAATACCGATGCCTTCCGTCAATCGGAATTTAACAATATTCATCCTTTTCGGCCGTACAGGCGTTCAATAACTTCAGCCGCCAGAATATTTTCCGATGCAAGCGATTCGTCAGATTCACTATCAGTCAAAAGGTCGTTGATGCGAAAAAATGTCTGTTCAATGAAACCTTTTCCCTGCCTGACGCCGAAACGATAGTTCCTGCGTTCCCCGATACTTAGTCTGCAAAGAATATTTTTTGAAACCCAAAGCGTGCCGCCGCGGGCAAATTTTGATAAAATTCGAGCTTCTTTATCTGCAAAGTCCGCCGCCGTGATAATCCAGCCCGTGGACCCCTTGACCATGGCGCAGTATTCCTCTCCGAAACCCAGACCCACGTTCAAGTGGATGTTCTTAGGAGATGACCGGCCATTTGGCAAAGAACTTCCAATCCGCCTTGATAGGCTGCGCACTTCAATGCCTGCGTTTAAGGCATTTCTCAGATAGGAGGTTTTTCCGTCGCCGATAAAGAAGGCGCTGAAAAAATATCCGTACTGGCAAAATCCATCATTTTTGACGCAAATGGACTCAAATTCTTCCAAGATCTTTTCGATTAAAGCACAATATTCCTCTGGCAACATTTCATCGGAAAGAAGCTTCGAGTTCTCCATGACGGCATGGAGAACACAAAAAGGGAGCAGGGAAGGGAGGTTGTGACCTGATGGATGGGGTATTGCTTTAATCGTTTTTTCTGTCAGCCTCAACGAAGGATCGGATGATTCCATCTCGGGGAAAAGTGTCGGCGTTGCCGGGATCTCGCTTCTTTTTCTGATTGCCCGTCGAGTTCCGATGGAATTGCGAGATGGGCGATCCAGTTCAGTCTGTTTCATCTTTTCTGCAATGGCCTCCATTGAGAATCCTTCTTTCTTAAGATTTCGAACCTTTTCTATACGGTCAAGTGAATGAACCGGGAAATAACCGATCATTCTGGGGCCTTTTATACCGTCCAAAGGTGCTTGGACAATCGGCTTGGGAAGGATTCCCATTCGAATATAATTATTTAGTGTTGCTCTTGATATATTTGTTTTTAAAAGAATATCTTTACTGCTGATCAAAATCTTTACGTCTGACATGACCCGCTGTCTCCTCGAACAAGAAATTGTCAAATCGCTATTTGTATAAACGATACGTTCGATATATGTCAACATGAATGAGCCAATTAAGGTCAGGCTGGACATATTATACTGTACAACTCACACGATGTGTTTAATGAGTGATTTGATGCATGTAATTGAAACAATACAGACTATAATTCTTTGAAAGAAAAAACGATGGTAGGATTTGGATGTGCATATAGACAGTACAAATATCGGAAAATGCCCGAGATTCAGTCCATTCTTTTGCCCTTGATGAAATCTTCAGTGAGGCGAAAGGCTTCATCATCTGTGAACTGCCTTGGGGGGTGCTTCATGAAATAGGCTGACGGGGAATAAAGAACCCCTCCAGTCTTCCTGTCAAGAGCAAGCTTGCAGCACCGGATTGCGTCGATGACGACACCGGCGGAGTTTGGAGAATCCTCAACGGAGAGCCTGATATCGAGATGCATGGGGACATCTCCGAAAAGTTTTCCTTCCATCCTGAGAAACGCGACCTTGTTGTCCTTTTGCCAGGGCACCCAGTCGCTGGGGCCGATGTGAATGTTCTCGCTATTCAAAGGAACGCTCATTTGAGACTGGAGGGCCTCTGTCTTGGATTCTTTTTTAGATGCCAGGCGGGATCTGTCAAGCATATTAAGAAAGTCCGTGTTTCCGCCGATGTTCAACTGATAGGTTCTTTCAAGTGGAACGCCTCTGTTTTTAAAAAGATTCGTTAAAACACGGTGAACGATTGTCGCGCCGAGCTGGGACTTGATATCGTCTCCTATGA
>CAYXFF010000018.1:12210-21185 GCA_964464185.1 uncultured Syntrophaceae bacterium
GGAGCTCACTGGTCAGCTTGGTGAAGTCGATGGCGTATCTGCGATCATGGCCGGGTCTGTCCTGGACAAAGGTAATCAGATTCCTCCTGGAGCGGCCGTTGGTCGGTGGAACAAGATCGTCAAGTATATCGCAGATCATCTCAACAACCTGAATATTTTCCATCTCGGAGTTTCCGCCCACATTGTACGTTTCGCCATTTCGACCCGAATTCATGATGGTCCAGATGGCTTCGCAGTGGTCATCAACATAAAGCCAGTCTCTCACGTTCTTTCCATCCCCGTAAACAGGCAACTCCTTGAAATCCAGGGCATTGAGAATCATGAGAGGGATCAACTTCTCTGGAAACTGATAGGGCCCATAATTGTTCGAGCAATTTGAAAGGGTGACAGGCAATCTGTAGGTCTCGTGATATGCCCTGACCAGATGGTCTGAAGATGCTTTGGCCGCCGAATAGGGACTGTTGGGCCGATACGGATTCTTTTCCGTGAAGTATCCATCCCTGCCCAGGCTTCCATAGACCTCATCCGTGCTGACATGGTGAAAGAGAAGAAATTTGTCACCCCTGATCCTCGCGATTTCAAGCAGATTGAATGTGCCAACGATGTTCGTGTAAATGAAGTCAGAGGGCCTTTTGATCGACCGATCAACATGAGATTCTGCTGCAAAGTGACAGATGCTGTCGATTTCATAACGGGAGCAGAGATCGTCCATCGTATTTAGATCGCATATGTCGGCCCTGTGAAAGAGATAACGTTCTGGGAAGCGTGACGCGATTTCAATCAGATTTTCCGGGTTTCCTGCGTATGTGAGCTTATCGATATTCAGGATACGACCCTGAAAGTCCGTCTCATTGAAGAGATAACGGATGAAATTGGTGCCGATAAAACCGCACCCGCCCGTGATCATAAGATTATTGAAAATTCTCTTTTCCATACGGATTATTCGAATCCTAAAATCCTCGAATGCCTGCCGCCTTGAATCATTGAGATTGAGCTTTTTTCATCGGCTAATAAGCTTGCAACGATCCTGAAATTTTGCAAGACTTACAGTGAATGTTGAAACCTTTCAAATTGGGAATGCCGTTTCATATCAGATAAAGGCGTTGAAAAGAAAGAAATATTTAATGAGGCAATGAAAGAGCATGAGAAAAGAAGCCTGCCCCGAGTCCATGTTGAAAGAAGGTGATAGAAAACATGGCTTTCATGTCCTGAGAGTTGAAGAAATACGTGACATGAGGATGGTGGCATACGAGATCGAGCATGAGGCGACAGGAGCAAAAGTCCTTCATCTTCACTGTTCGGACAAGGAGAATCTCTATTCCATTGGTTTTCGAACGCCTCCGAGTGATTCTACGGGTGTCGCCCATATCCTTGAGCATGCCGTTCTCGCAGGGTCAGAGAAATATCCTGTCAAGGATGCCTTCAACGAGCTTGCCAGAGGGACCCTGCAAACATTTATCAATGCCTGTACCTATCCCGACAAAACCGTTTACCCTGTTGCAAGCCGGATTAAAAAAGATTTCTACAACCTGGCAAGGGTTTATACAGATCTTGTTCTCCGTCCAAGACTCATGAGAGAAACGTTCTATCAGGAAGGGCATCATCTCGAATTCGAGAATCCTGACGATGAGAACAGCCCTCTGACCGTGTCCGGAATCGTATTTAATGAGATGAAGGGCGCCTATTCGTCTCCGGATTCACTCATGTGGAAAGCGATTCAGGAGAGTCTCTATCCGGATACGATTTATGCCTTTGACTCAGGCGGAAATCCTGAGGTCATCCCTTTTCTCACCTACGAACAGCTCAAAGAATTTCACCAAACCTTCTATTCTCCATCCAATGCACGGTTTTTAATTTACGGGGATATCCAGCCGGTAGAACATCTGGCATTTCTCGAGGAGATGCTGCGGGGGTTCACCCGCACACCTGTTGATTCGCGTATCGAGATGCAGCCCCGCTGGCATGAGCCGGTCAGGACCAAGGGATTCTATCCGGTTGGGAAGGAAGAAGACACGACAGGAAAGACGACGGTTAATCTCGCCTGGATGATGGCGGACAACACGGACTCAGAAACCGTCATTTTGATAAAGATTGTTGCCCGTGCCCTGCTGGGAAGCGCGGCCAGTCCGCTCAGAAAGGCACTCATCGATTCCGGAATGGGTGAGGATCTCTCGCCGGCATCGGGTCTCGAAAGCGATCTCAGGCAGATCGCTTTTGTAGCGGGGCTGCGCGGAACGAATCCGGGGATGGCGGAAAAAATAGAGTCCCTGATTTTAAAGAACCTTGAAGATATTGCGGCCTCGGATTTTGAACGGGAGATCATCGAAGGGGCCCTTCATCAAATTGAGTTCAGCGGAAAGGAGATTGTTCGCAAAAGATATCCCTATGGGATTATCCTCATGGCGCGGGTATATCATACCTGGCTATACGATGGGGACCCCTTGGTCGGCCTGCGGTTTCCGGCAATGATTGAGGCAATACGGGCAAAATGGACATTGGAGCCTCTGCTCTTCCGGAATATTTTGAAAAAATGGTTTATCGATAATCCTCACCGGGTACTCTCTGTCATGGAGCCGAGCCGTTCGTTCCTAGAGGAAAGAGAGGAAACATTCAGAAACAGGATGAATCAAACCAGGTCGGCACTGTCGGAAAAGGGGAAAAAGGAAATAGCAGGGGAAATCGCCGCGTTTCGAATGTTTCAGGGAGAAGACGATTCACAGGAAGCCCGTGCCAGTCTGCCGAAATTGATGATGGAGGATATCCCGCGCGGGATAGAAACGTTATCTTTGGAAAGATCATCTCTATCAGGCGTTCCTGTTTTGAAGCATGATATTTTCACAAACGGAATCGCATATCTCAATCTGGCCTTTGATATAACCCACGTACCCGATGATCTCCAGCCTTTTCTGAGCCTTCTTGGGAAACTCACAACGGGCATGGGTGCCGCAGGATTCGGCTATGATGAGATGGCGAAGCGCATGGCCTTGAAAACGGGTGGTATCGATTATCGGCTTCTGTCTGGAATGGCCGCCGACGGCCGGGAGTGCTGGCTGAAATTCATAATTTCCGTGCGCACCCTGCACCGGAATATCCCCGATGCAGTCCATATTTTGGAAAACATGCTGTGCGCGGGTGATCTCGCCGACGAGACGCGAATGAGGGATTTGCTTCTTGAAAAGAAAAACAGCATCTACTCATCCGTCGTGCCGTCAGGACACCTGTTTGCAGGAAGAACGGCTGCGTCGAGTCTGTCCATTCCTGCCCGCAGAGAGGAGCAATGGTACGGAAGAATGCAGCTCTGCATTCTCAGCCAGGCGTTGAACCATTTTCAAAAGGAAAAGAATCTCATCGCAGAGAAACTTCAGAATCTGCGAGATGCAGTCTTTACAAGAAAGCGTTTGATGGTGAACATGACGGCCGATGAAAGCGCTCTAGGGGGTCTGAACGAATACGTCGACGGACTGATCAGGATTCTGCCCGAGGGCGAAGAGGCCGTGGCCGCTGTTGATCCCGGACTGAAACCCTCCAGAACAGGGATTGCCATACCGGCACAGGTATGTTACGTGGCACAAGCTTTTCCCGCTCCGGTCTATTCATCGCCGCTGGCAGCACCCCTCATGGTCATGTCCCGGCTTCTGTCAAGCGGCTACCTGTATAAGCGAATACGAGTGAAGGGCGGAGCGTACGGAGGGATGTCGATCTACGAGCCTATGGGCGGTCACCTGTTTTTTCTTTCTTACCGGGATCCTCATCCGGTGGAGACGCTGAAAACCTATGATCAGGCCCTACACCATCTCTTGAAAGAAATCCTTTCGGAGGACGAACTTGAAAAGGCTATCATCGGCACGATCGGCGCGCTCGACAGGCCCATGGACCCCGAAACAAAAGGAAACACGGCGATGATCCGCGAGTTTGCCAGACTCACCGATGATGAAAGACAGGCCTTTCGGGAAGGGGTTTTTGGAACGACAGCTCAAACGATCAGGGAGGCTGCCGAAATGTATCTTGCTGAATCCCAGGTGCGTTCAGCCGTGTGCGTTTATGCATCAGAGGAGAATCTCAGAAAGGCGAATGAATCGCTGGACCCCGGTCTCCACATCTTGCCGCTCACATGAAACGTCTCTCACCAGCGGGAGAAAAGTCCCTTGTCCCTTCGATACCAGAAGTCGGGCATGATCCTGTAGAACAACCGTGACAGGGTGCCGATAAATTCATTCGATCGCCGGTCAAACTGGCAGGCCTGAATGATCATTTCCTTGATTTCATCCTGCGAGCCGCCCTCGTTGAAAATCTTGTAAGCGGTGCTGAAGAGGGGGCTGTACATGTTTTTCTTCTCAAGGAATCGGTTGACGCTCCTGATGCTGTTGGGTCCCTCCGGCGTTCCGTCGATCAAATCAAGGACACGAATGTTCGTTTCGATGGGATTTCCCGTGTAGGACTCATAAAAAAGCTTGCCGTAGCGGTAATTCTTGCTCGCCTCCGATGACACGGTCACGTAAAGGTCGCCGACTCCTGCCTGGCTGTGGAAAGCCTGAAAACTTCCCCCAAGCAGCATGGAGAGAGACCGGATCTCAACGCCGGATCTCGCGAAGAGCGTGCCCGGAAGAGAAGGTCCCAGATGGAGACAGTCGGTAACGCCTTTGAGATTTGCCACGATGTTTTTCAGTGCCCCGCAGGCCTCGACACCGACCACGTCATCATTGTAGTAGCTCGAAAGTTCCCTGCGGTTGAACTTCAGCAATTGGGTCTGCACGATTTTAGACATTCGTTTTTTCCCCGCAATGGTGAGGCAGACCGGATTCCCAAGGGCAATATCCGTATCGAAAAAAGGACCGCCGATGCAAACGATGTCGTATTTGTGCCGGAGGTTATAGAGATAGATGTTGATCATTTGCGAAGGGGTGATGAGCTCCCTCGTTTTATCGTCCGAGGCAAGACCCTTGATGGGAGAGATGATGCAGGTGTGACCTTTCTTTTTGGAAATCAAAGGCTTCAGATAGTTCAATATCTCCGGCAGACCGGTGATCGTCATGGCCAGGAATATGAAATCGTGCTCCCGGATCAACCACTCGAGATCATTTGTCGCATAGACATTGTCTGAGAGCTTCGGAACCCTGTCCATTCCGCCCAGTTTTCTGGCGAGATCCTGTGTCAGGTGTTTGGGATTGAGATGATTCGTGTTGATCTCCCGGCAGATATTCACATCATGGTAGTAAAGGGTAACTTTTCTATTGTTATTGCCAAACTTGTATGCCAGGGACGTTCCGAGCCTCCCCGGCCCAATGATGGCTACTTTGCTCGTGTCCAAAGGATTCCCTCTTGAATTCAATTTCATGAATCAAAAATTATAAATCCTAAACAAACCCTAAATCCAACCATCAAAAACAAAGATGTGATTCAAATCATATTCATTATAAATCTGATTTTAAAGGATTTAGAAATTTGTGATTAGGATTTAGCTATATATAGGTAAAAGAGCGGCTGAAAGTCAAACAAAAACGAACGAATGGCTGCCTCAACTCATAAAAACATTGAATTTAACTCGAAATATGGGTATCTAATACATCAGTTTTCGCAGGCGGGGTCAAACAGCGGGGGATCAGGAATTGTGAGAAAAACAATGTACGCGGTCATCATGGCAGGAGGAAAGGGAACAAGGTTCTGGCCGAGGAGCAGGGGAAAAAAGCCCAAGCACCTCCTGAAAATATTCAGCGGGAAATCCATCCTTCGCGAAACGGTCGATCGGATCAAAGCTCTGGTGCCGGAAGAAAACATCTATGTGGTCACAGGCCGCGGCCATGCGAATGAAGTGAGTAGACAGATCCCGGAAATACCTTCGGCCCATCTCCTCGTCGAGCCGGTGGGCCGAAACACGGCCCCCTGCATAGGACTCGCAGCCCTTCATGTATTCAAGACGGATCCCGAAGGTGTCATGGCCGTTTTCCCCTCCGATCACTTTATACGCCATGAGAAGGAATTTATACGCATACTCTCCATCGCTTCGCAGATAGCGGAGCGGAGAGGCGCGCTCGTCACGGTGGGCGTGACACCGACCGGTCCCGAGACAGGCTACGGCTATGTTGAGAAAGGTGATATTTTGACGAGGTTGAAGAAAGAGGATATCTATCGGGCAAAATCGTTTCGGGAAAAACCGGATCTGAGAAAGGCAAAAGCATTCATCCGGAGCGGCCGGTTCCTCTGGAACAGCGGTATATTTTTATGGAAAGCATCAACCATTCTGGACACGATCAAGGTTTTTCTGCCCGAACTGCACGAAGGACTCCTTGAGATCGAAGAGGCATTGGATACTCGAAGGGAAAAGGATGTACTAAAAAAAGTATATCGGAGAATAAAGCCGGTTTCCATCGATTATGGTGTCATGGAGAAAAGCAGAGAGGTTCTTCTGGTCAGGGGCGATTTCGGCTGGAGCGATGTGGGGAATTGGGATGCTCTCTGGGAATTATTGGAGAAGGATGAAGAAGGAAATGTCATTATCGGACAGGGTATGGCTGTCGACTCAAGAAAGTCTTTAGTCTACTCCCCGGATAAACTGGTCGCCTTGATCGACGTGGAGGATCTTATCGTTGTTGAGACAAAAAACAGTGTTCTGATATGCAAGCGCGGCTTATCACAGGATGTGCGGAAAATCGTCGATATTCTTGAAAAGCAAAAGTTGAGGAAATACCTGTGATCGGTGAGAACCGTGGGCAGGAGCTGAGAGCGGAACAACCATGATTGATTCTTATAATCGTGAAATAAATTATCTGCGGGTGTCCGTTACGGACAGATGCAATCTGAGGTGCATCTACTGCATGCCCAAAGAAGGTGTCTCTGTCATCGGGCATGATGACATCCTGAGGTACGAAGAAATATTACGCATCATTCACGCGTCCATGAAACTCGGAATCATGAAGGTCCGGGTTACAGGAGGTGAGCCGCTGGTCAGACGGGGGATCCTGGTTTTCTTGCGTGAACTGACTGCCGTGGAAGGATTGAGGGATGTATCCCTGACAACCAATGGAATTCTGCTGGAGTCCATGGCGGATGAGATATACAAGGCAGGCATCAGGCGGATAAATATAAGCCTGGATTCTTTGAATCCCGGCAAATACAGGGATGTCACGAGAGGGGGATCCCTTGAAAAGGTTCTCCGGGGGATCCAGGAGGCTTTCCGGGCGGGCTTTTCACCCATCAAAATAAACGTTGTTGCCATCAAAGGGTTCAACGACGACGAGATACTGAACTTTGCGCGTCAAACCATCGACAAGCCCTGTCAGGTCAGGTTTATCGAGCTGATGCCCATGGGGAGAGCGGAAATGGACCACGAGGGCAAGTATTTATCAAACGAAGCCATCGTGGAGGAGATTTCCAGAGCTTTCACCTTGGAACCGCTAAATACGAAAATATCCAATCTGGACGGACCCGCAAAGCTATTCAAGATAAAGGACGCCCGGGGAGAAATCGGTTTTATTAGCGCCATGAGCCAACATATCTGCCAGTCCTGCAACCGCCTTCGTCTCACGGCGGACGGTCATATCCGCGCATGCCTTTTTTCAGATAACGAAGTGGATCTGAAAAGCGCGATCCGCAGGGGCTGCAGCGATTCAGACCTCGTCAACCTCATCAAAATCGCAGCTGAGGCGAAACCCAAAGGGTTTAAAGATACGGCGGACGGAAGGCACATAAAAAAGTGTACCAAGGATATGTCCGCAATCGGAGGATAAACGGGAGAAGGACCTTGAAGATTTTTGGCGAGGACATGGCCGGATCTTATGACAACTGGCTATCCACACCGCTCGGACAATACATGGACACCCGGGAGAAACAGCTCATCATTGATCTCCTCGCGCCAAGGCCGGGAGAAAGGCTCCTTGATGTGGGCTGCGGAACGGGCAACCATCTTCTTTTTTTTCAGGAGCGAGGATGCCATGTGACCGGAGTGGAGCCGTCCACAGCCATGCTGGACGTGGCAAGACTTAAGCTCGAAGAGCGTGCTGAACTTAAATTTGGATTTGCAGAGGACCTGCCTTTCTCAGACAACGAATTTGATATTGTCACAATGATCACATCCCTCGAATTTTCTGATGATCCCGTGGCCGCTCTGCGTGAGGCGATCCGGGTATCCAGGGACAGGGTTTTTCTGGGTGTTTTGAACAAGTATTCGATTCTCGGAGGATGCCGAAGGATTCAAGGGCGCTTTAAAACATCGATTTACAATGATGCGCGTTTTTACAGCATCGGCGAACTGCTGTCGCTGATCGGTTCCATCCTCGGCCCCGTCAAGGCAAGATGGGGGAGCGTTATTTTTCTGCCTCAGGCGTTTTATTCCTTTGCGGCGGGAGTGGAAGAGAGGATTCCGGTTCAGAAAAACCCTTTTGGAGCTTTTATCGGACTCGTTTTTTCCGTCGTGTATCAATACCGGACGCTGCAGGATGCGATCAGGGAACCATTTAAGTTGAGCGTCGATGCGAGGCGCGAAGCTCGGGGTGCCGTCAGGGCTATTCAATCGGAAGCGAAGAAGCCTGAAAAAAGAGCGGATGACGGAAACCGTTTAACCGTTGCTGAAAAGGGATGAAAAATTCCCGTTAGCTGTTTTCAGATAGATCATTCCAGGGGATGTCATCTTCGCCATAGACTTGAGCGAGGATCTCCCGGGCCCTTTGGAGGCGGTCTGAAGGGACGAGAACCTCGACTTCACCGAGGCCGTCTAGGGTCAGGGCATAGATTCTGCCGGCCGATTCGTATCTCAGTTTCACGGGAATGCCTTCCGTTTGCAATCGACCCTTGATGATATCGGCCCTGACCATACCGGGCACAAAGGCCACCCGATCCCATTGTTCATCCCTCTTGAACTTCAAAAGACGGCGCTCCTTTCCACACGATCTTATCCTATCTTAAAACAAGTAAATTCTCAAAAAAAAGGGAGGCCGCTTGCGACCTCCCTTTGACTATCCTTTGCGAAGGATGATGGTTGC
>CAYXFF010000019.1:0-10747 GCA_964464185.1 uncultured Syntrophaceae bacterium
GAAAATGTTTCTCCCTTTTCATTTAATAAAACTCCATAAATTCAATGGATGATCTGCATCTCTGGGCCTGATTCACTGAGAAGGCTTGACAATGACCGTCAGTTCGTACGTTTTCAGAGGCGCAACGTCCTTCTCAAAAGCCCGGTTATACGTGATCTTCAGGGTCGTCTGTCCTGGAGCAGCCGCCTCGAAAGAAAGCGTGATCTCTCCCCCCGAACCGATGAGATCGCTGTCCCGCCGAAACGACGGTTCACCGGCTCCCTTGAGAACAGCGCTGTCGACAGATGAAACATGCCAGTTGAAACCCGTCGTCGGGTTGCCGGCCAGGACGACGTCAAGTCTGTCGCCGGATACAAGGTCCACGATGGAACCCGCATCTTTTTCCGTCACCACAACGTCCGCTGCGGCGGCGACACTGCCTGTCGCTGACACCATGAGAATCATCAGGACAGCCAGGCAGGCTCTTTTCGTTCCGATCCATGTCTTCTCGCTTTTCTTTATCATGGCGTCGTTTTTCCCCCTTTCTTTTTTATCAGAAAGAATAGTTCTCCCTCTTCTTTCAGGCTTCCCGCCGTGCGTTCCGCCTCCGTTCCCCGCCCGCAGAACAGATCCACCCTGGCGGGACCCTTGATCACCCCTCCCGTATCCTGATTGAGAGCGAATCGGGAAAAATCGACCCATGACGTGATCTCTCCCTCCCGGTCAAAAACAGGTTTCCTCAGGCGAATAAAGGAAAGAGCGCCCCGCGGAAAGATATCGAGGTCTGTCGCGATGGAACGGCCCCTGGTGAGGGGAACGCCGATACTCCCGACGGGTCCCTCATCAACAATGCGGAAAAATACATAGCTCTCGTTGTAACTCAGGATGTCCGTCATCTCTTCAGGGTGCTCCCGCAGATATTTTTTGATGCTGCGCAGCGACATCTCTTTTTCCGTTATTTTTCCCGAATCGACCAGCATCCTCCCCAGCCCGCGGTAGGGTCTTCCATTGGATCCGGCAAAGCTGATCTGCATGAAGCCGCCCTCGGGGAACCGGATCATCCCGGAGCCCTGGATGTGAAGAAAGAAAACATCTACGGGGTCGGAAAGCCAGGCGATCTCGTGGCCCTTCTTTTCAAGCGCGCCTTCCGCGTCGATATTCCTTCGATTGTAATAGGGAACAACTTCGCCGTTCGCCACCCTGCCGACAATTTTCTCACCCTTGAACTTGCTCCTGAACTTCCCCAGGTGAGCGGTGACCATGTCATCCGGAATCTCATAAACAGGATGCCTGAATGTTTCCGTCTCTTCGAAAGACCCTTCCAGGACAGGTTCATAGTAACCGGTAAAGATAACTTTACCTCCGTCTCTTTGTCCGGATGCTTTATAAAAATCAAAGGATTCCCTGATCCGTTTTTCCTTCACATCGGGCGGATCGGCACTCCTCATAATTCGGAGAAAGAGAACAAGAGAGTCCTTCATCTCCTTCACGGTATAGCGCTTGTCTCCGAAACGGTACGTCCGTTTTCCGGAAAGTCGTTCAAAATACTGAAGGCTCCTGAAAACGGCCTGCTCCAGAGAAACCTGATCCAGGTCGTCTTTCAATGTGGGAATGTCCCGCGAAGGGACCGGAACAAGCGCCTGAGGCGGCCTCACCGGCGGTTTCGGCACGGGGGGTCTCTCCAGCAGGGGGGCACAGCCGATTATGAAGAATGTCAGCACGGCAAAGAAAATATAGCGTGTCATATAAAAAGTTTTCTCAATTCCATGGGCAACGTTACGAAGATGAGAAGTTTCGAAGATGGGAAGATGGGAAGAAGCCAAGAATGCCTGATGTCTGATGCCCAATGCCTGATGCCCGTCCTTATAATTCTACAATCATCGCCACTTCATCGCAGTAGTCGGGATACTTTGGACACCTGAAGCAATCAGACCAGATTTTCTCCGAAAGGGATTTCCGGTCCACGGGCTTGAATCCCAGCTTATCAAAAAAGGACTCCCTGTACGTGAAGGTGAATATCCTGAAAAGTTGAAGCGTGATCGCCTCGGAAATACAGGCCTCCACCATTTTTCTCCCGATCCCCTTTTTTCGATGATTCTCATCCACGTAAAGAGAGCGAACTTCCGCCAGGTTCTCCCAGATAATATTCATGGCGCAGACGCCGATGATCGCATCGGTGCTCTCATCCAGGTAAACGAAAAAATCCCGGAGGCTGCCGTAAATATCCATCAATGACCTGGGGAGCATCTCTCCCTTCTCCGATGAGAGGTTGATCATCCGATGGATCGTCTTCACGTCGCCTATTCTCGCTTTTCTCAACACGGTTCTTGCCTCCTGCCCTTCGCCTTCCGCCCTTCGCCTTTCGCCTGATGCCTTTTATTCAACATTTCCCTCGCGTGTTCTTTCGTCTTCTCCGTCACCTCCACGCCGCCGAGCATCCTCGCTATCTCACGAAGCCTTTCCGCGTCGGACAAAAGCCGGACATCGCTGTTCGTTCTCTCCCCGGAGACGGCCTTCGATACAAGATAGTGGCGATCACCGAAGCAGGCGATCTGGGGAAGATGGGTAATGCAGATGACCTGGTGGTGCCTGGAGACATCCTGCAGCTTCTCTCCCACCACCTCCGCGACGGCGCCGCCGATGCCGCTGTCCACCTCATCAAAAATAATCGTTCCGACGGACCCTGTCCGCGCCAGAGCTTTTTTCATGGCGAGAATGATCCGCGAAAGTTCACCGCCGGATGCGATTCTGTTCATCGGCTTCATGTCCTCCCCCACATTGGTGGTGAGAAAAAACTCCACCGTATCGATGCCCCTGGCCGTCAGAAGAGGGTTTCCCGCTTCATCCATCGGGGATTCCGCGAAAAAAACCTCAAACCGGGATTCCGCCATCCTCAGGGCCTTGATCTCATTTTCGACAGCTTTTTTCAATGCCCGGGCGGCCAAACGCCTCTTGCCGGAGAGCGCACCGGCGTGTTCCAGCAATACCGCCTTCCGTGAAGCGCTTTCATCAGAGAGCCTTGAAATCTCCTCATCGATGGAGGCCATGTTTTTCAGTTCTTCTTCGACATCCGCCGCGGTCTTCATGACCTGATCCAGAGTCCCGCCGTATTTCCGCTTGAGCCTGTTCAGCTGTTCCAGCCGGTCCTCGATCTCTGCAAGCCTCTCCGGATCGAAGGTAATCTTCTTCAAATAGTCTCTCAAGGCGAGCGCGGCATCTTCGAGGTGGAAAAAAGCAGAATCCAGATCCTCCGGAGACGCCTTGAGAGATGGATCGATCTTCTTGATCTCCCGGATGTTCTGCAGCGCCGCGCGGAGTTCGCCCAGAATCGACCCTTCCCTTCCGTAAAGGGCTTCATAGGACCTCGACGCGTGGTCCGTCAATTTCTGCGCGTGGCCCAGGATCTTCTTCTCATCGAGCAGGACCGAATCCTCATCGGGCTTTATCCCCGCGTCATGGATTTCCTTGAGCTGATAACGCAGAAAGTCCTCTCGCTCAATCTTTTTGCGGTTGAGAGACCGGAGTTCATCCAGCCTTGACCGCAAGGACTGAAATTCGTCGAAAAGAGACGCATACGCTGTCCGCATCGGGAGGAGTCCCCCGAATTCATCGAGAATGTCGATGTGATGATCCGCGTTCAGGATGAGCTGGTGTTCATGCTGGCTGCAGATGTTCACGAGCGATCCGCTCAGGGAGGACAAAAGGCTAAGAGTCGCCAGGTTTCCGTTCACGTATACTCTGCTGCGGCCGCCGCGCGATACCGAGCGTTTGATCACGAGTTCATCCTCGGAGCCGTAACCCATGAGCGCCAGTTTCTCTTTCAGTCCCTCCTGTTCAGAGATGCTGAATAGGGCTTCGACCTCGGCGGAATCCTCCGAGGTCCTGATCTGATCCGGCGACGCCCGGTCTCCCAGGAGAAGGTGAATGGCTCCGATGATGATCGATTTCCCGGCACCTGTCTCACCGGACATCACATTCAGACCGGAACCGAATGAGACGCTGAGTTCATCGATGATGGCATAATTTTTGATCTTGAGTTCCCTAAGCATTTCACCCGCTGTTGACGCCCGAGGGGCTCCCTCCCCACCCCAGTTTCGATCTCAGGATCTCAAGATAGTCCCTGTGGGGAGAGACAATGAGCTTTGTGCAGTATTTCGATTTTTTCACGGTCACGATGTCCCCCCTGTTCATCACAAAAGAAATCTGGCCGTCGAGGGTCAGCGTCGCGCCGCCTTTCTCCGTCCAGGAGGCGACCTTGATCGTGACGGTTCCCGGCAGAATGACCGGCCGGTTGGTCAGGGTATGCGGACAAATGGGATTGATGACAATGGAGCCCAACTGGGGAAAGACAATGGGACCGCCCGCCGAAAGAGAATAGGCCGTGGATCCCGTGGGCGTCGAGATAATGAGGCCGTCGGCCTTGAAAGTCGTGAGATACCGGTCGTCCACGAAGGTCTCCAGTTCGACGAGCCGGCAGAGATTGCCCTGATTGATAACAACGTCATTAAGAACCGTGTGCTCGCTGACCTGCTCCTTGTCCCTGGTCACCAGAGCATCCAGCATCATGCGGTTCTCGATTTGGTACTCCCCTTTCAGAATCATCTCCAGAGCGCCGAACATCTCGTTCAGGTTGACCACAGTGAGATAACCGAAGCTGCCCAGGTTGACGCCGAGAATGGGGACATCGTATTCCCGGAGGGAACGGGCGGCCATGAGGAGGGTCCCGTCTCCGCCGAAAACGACCACCATGTCGACGCGGGGGGCGAGTTCATGCCGCTCGAATCCCCAGTGTTCTCCGACTTTGGCGGCAATTCCCTTTTCAAGGTAGACCTCCAGGCCCCTCTTCACCGCCCAGTCTCTCAGCCGAGCGGTGTGTTCGGCGGCCCCCTCTTTTTCCACGTTTGCTATGATTCCTATTTTGCTGACTCTCATCTCCGCTCCGGTATCTGAAACAAAGTAGTTTTGAATAGCATAAAAAGGAAAAGGTGTCCATTTGGAAATCTTCCGGCACCACGAAATCTCTATTTCACGCGCAGCCCCGAAGGAAAGTATCGTGTTCCGGTGTCCGAAATGACATTAAAACAGGGTTTCTCAGCTGCGTCCTGAATGGATGATAAAAAACGTCTCTCTGGAAGGGATAAGCGGGGGAAGCGGCCCCTCCCCCGCACATGAAAGATTTTTCAGCTGAACAGCCCGGTCTTTTCGAATTCCTCGATCTCACTGTCCTTGTAGCCGAGGTCGCGCAGCACATCCTTCGTATGACCTGTCGCGGCGTTCACGCCGATGCTCCGGTACACCGGCTTCGTCTCAGAGAAGGTGATGGGACTTCCGATCTGCTTCACTTTTCCGCCGCCGGGAAGAGGAAGCTCCACGACCATTCCTCTCTCCAGGGCCAGAGAATCACTGAACACCTCCGTGAGGGTCATGACCGGCTCGAAACAGGCGTCCGTGGCGTTGAATAGAGCGACCCATTCGTCCCTCGTCCGCGTCATGAAAATATCGCGAATCTCCTGTTTCACCTTCCCCATGTCCCGGGGCAGAACCCCGCCGGCGATGAGGTCGGGGCGATTCACCACGTTGCAGAAGTTGGTGAAGAACTGCGGCTCAAGTCCGCCGAAACTTATGTATTTTCCGTCCTTGGTTTTATAATAATCGTAAAGGGATCCGCCGTTCAGGAGCATCTCCTCCAGTTCAGGATCCTTGCCGTCCACCAGAAAGCCCGCGCCGAACATGGCGTTGAAGGCGATCATGCCGTCGGTCATGGAGATATCCACATGCTGTCCCTTGCCCGTCGCGTGCCTGTAAATCACGGCCGCGAGAATTCCGATGACGGCATGGTTGGAGCCCGACGCCACGTCGGCGATCTGCATTCCCACGAGACTCGGACCGGACTCCTTCTTTCCCGAATAGGACGCGACCCCCGAACGGGCGATGTAATTGATGTCATGCCCCGCTCGGTCCCGCATGGGCCCCGTCTGTCCGTATCCCGTCAGGGAACAATAGACGACAGCGGGGTTCACAACCTTGAGGCTCTCGTAGTCCAGCTTGAATTTCGCCATGACGCCGGGACGGAACTGCTCGATAACGATATCGTAATCCGCCACGAGCTGATGGACGATCCGGATCGCCCGCGGATCCTTGAGATTCAGGGCGATCAAGCGCTTGTTCCGGCCGAGCTGGGCTGAGGCCGCCGACAGTTTTATGCCGGGAACAAGGGGCGGAATGAAATCCACGAGATCCGGCCGCGAACCGGAAACAACTCTCAGCACCTGAGCCCCCATATCAGCGAGGAACATGGTGGCGTAAGGCCCGGGGAGCAGGGTAGTGAAATCCAACACTTTCAATCCTTCAAGAGCGCCTGGCATAGTTCCCTCCTTTTAAACAGCTTTCATCCCTGCACGTCCGTCATGATCCAAGTTTCTTCTTGATATCGTCGCGAAGCACGTTTTTAAGGATTTTCCCCACGGGATTCCTCGGAATGGCTCCGATGAGTTCCATTCTCTCCGGCACCTTGTAAGCGGCGATTCCCTTCTCCTTCATGAAGGCCCGGATCTCTTCCAGATTCGGCTTTTCTTCGCCCCGGGGCACCACGTAGACGCAGATCTTCTCTCCCAGTATCTCATCTGGCATGGCAATGGCCGCCGCATCGAGGACCTTTGGATGGCCGAGGAGCATGTTTTCCACCTCCTGGGCACTGATATTGAAGCCGCCCCGGATGATGATGTCCTTGGTCCGGTCAAAGAACCCGATGCAGTCATTGTCCTTGATCTGGAAAAGATCGCCCGTGTTGAAGAATCCTTCGGCATTGAAAGCCTTCTGGGTCAGATCCGGTCTCTTATAGTAACCGGGAATGACATTGGGCCCCCGGTACCAGAGCTCGCCAACGGCGCCCTCCTCAGTCAATTCTTTTTTCGACACGGGATCCAGAACCTTCAAATGAATGTTTTTCCTGAACGGAGAGATGTTCACCCATTTTGAACCGGGTTTTCCGTAATGGGGAAAATGATCGATCCGCATCTCAAGATCCGGAATGTCGACCGGGCCGGCCACATTGGCCGTTGATTCGTTCTGGCCCCAGATATTGGCAAACTCTATCCCCCAGCGCCGCTTGAGATCCTGAACGGACCAGAGGGAAGGCGGCGCCGCTCCGATGGTGATCGCCTTCATCTTGCTCAAATTGAACTGATCCACCTTGGGGTGCTTGAGCAGGGCATTCACCACGGCCGGAACAAGGAGCGTATACTCAATCTCTTCCGTCATGAGCTGCATGATGAATGTGGGACCGTCGAAAGGATGGTGCAGGGCGAATTTGCCCCCCGACATCAGCCAGGGAATGAAGACCGTCCCGATGGAAGCCATGTTCACTAAAGGCCCGGCGGTGATCAGGTTATAGCCCGGCTTGATGGGGGCCGTCTCGTACTGAAACGTGCCCTGACACAGCCAGTTGTTGTGGGTCAGCGGGCATCCCTTCGGTTCCGCCTCCGTGCCCGACGACCAGCAGAGGGTGAAAACGTCGTTGGCGTCAATGGCAATCTTGTCCAGTTTTCCCGTGACGGGCCCTTTGGACATCTCCTTGATCTCGGCGAGGGTAATGATGTCTTTCACAGACGGGAATTTGGTCTTGAGCTTCTCCGCCATCTCCTTGTGCTTGAAGTTGTTGAATACCTCTACGGTGATTACAGCCCGCGCATCCGTCATTTTCGCGATGTGCTCCAATTCCGACTGGCGCCACTGCACGGGCATGGGGGAAATCAGGGCTCCCGCCCTCGTGATGGCCAGATAGAGCATGGCCAGTTCCCAGCAATTGGGCAGCTGGACCATGATAATGTCGTCCTTCCCGATGCCCTTGGCAAGCAGCCCCTCCGCTGTCGCATCTGCGGCCCGGTCCAGATCCCGGAAGGTCAGTCTTTCCGGCTTCAAACCGACCAGGGCCTCCTTGTTGGGCGGATCGACAAGGCACAACATGTCCGGTGACTTCGCCACGTGCTCCTTAAAATAGTCGATCAGCGTCTTCTTTCCCCACACCCCTTTTTCCGTCCATTCCTTGATCTGTTGCGGTGACGCCAGAATCATAATCCGACCCTCCTTTTTTGTCTGCTAATGGACTTTATGTTAAGAAAGTGTTCTCGCTTGAATCCCTGACCCCTCGAACCCTTGAATCCTTCTTTACTGCAGATTCCTGCTGATGATCAGGCGCTGAATCTCGGAGGTCCCTTCCACGATCTGCAGAATCTTGCAGTTTTTGTAGTAGCGGGACACGGCGTATTCATTCATAAAGCCGTATCCCCCGTGGATCTCGAAGGCGTCGCTCGCACACCGTTCGCACATCTCCGAGGCGAAGAGCTTGGCGTAGGCGGCCTCCAGTGTATGCGGCATCCCGTTGTCCTTCAGCCAGGCCGCCTTGAGATACATGTTCCGCGAGAGCTCGATATGCATGGCCATGTCGGCGATCATGAACGATACGGCCTGAAAGCTGTAAATCGGTTTCCCGAACTGGACGCGCTCCCTTGCGTACTTGAGCGAGGCCTCCAGGCAGGCCTGTGCCATGCCGACGGACATGGCCGCGATGCTGATCCGGCCGGTTTCCAGAACAGCCAGGTGCTGGGCAAAACCTTTCCCCTCTTTTCCGAGGAAGTTCGCGGCGGGAATACGGCAGTCCTCAAAAATGCATTCGTGGGTTGCCGATTGCTGCCATCCCATCTTGTCGTATTTCTTCCCGAGGCTGAACCCGGGTGTCCCCTTGGGCACGATGAAGGTGTTGATCACATCCTTCTCACCCTCCCTGCGCGCCTTCGTCCGGGCCGTGATGATGACGATGGAAGCACTGCTGAGCCCGATATTGGTGATAAACTGCTTGGTCCCGTTGATGACCCATTCCTCACCGTCACGCACTGCCGTGGTCCGGGTGGCACCGGCATCGGAACCGGCTTCGGGTTCCGTGAGCCCGAAAGCTCCGATCTCCTTTCCCCGGGCCATGGGGATGAGCCACTTCTGTTTCTGATCTTCCGTGCCAAATACGTAGAGCTCCTGCGCCACCACACTGGTCGTCACATCGAGTAAACCACCCAGGGTGACTTCCCCCCGGGATACTTCTTCAATGCAGAGGTGCATGCCGACCCAGTCGCCGCCACTTCCGCCGTATTGCACCGGAAAGGGAATCCCCATCATCCCCAGGTCGGCCATCTGTGCCATGATTTCATAGGGATATTCTCCCTTGGCCTCCAGTTCTTCCGCCTTTGGCGCCACGGCCTCGTCGACGAACTTCCGTGTCATGTCTTTTATCATCCGCTGTTCTTCTGTCAATCGAAAATCCATCTCTTCCTCCCGATCTACACTTTGATGATTACCGCCTCGCCCTGGGCAAGACCGCCGCAGATGGAGGCCACACCGTACCCGCCGCCCCGCCGGCGAAGCTCGTAGGCCATGGTCATGGTGATCCTGGCCGCGCTCGCTCCCACCGGATGGCCGATGGCGATGGCGCCCCCGTTCACATTCGTTTTGTCCCGGAGTTCTTTCCATTTCTTCTCATCGCCTTTCGCGAGGAGCTTGGTGGAAACGAGAGGCATGGCGGCGAAGGCTTCGTTGATCTCGATCAAATTCATTTGGCCGAGCAACAGGTCTGCCCTCTTCAAGGCCTTCTCGATCGTATGGGCCGGTATCACGGCAATGTCCCTGGGAACCGTCGCGGCGCAGATGGATGCCACGATCGTGGCCATGGGTTTCAGCCCCTTTTCCTCGGCCTTTTTCCTTGTCATGAAGAGAATCGCGCTGGAACCCGCGCTGATGGGAGGCGCGTTCCCCGCCGTGACGGTGGGGCTGCCGTAAATGGGCTTGAGCTTTGCCAGTGCTTCCAGGGTGGTTTTGCGGGGAGATTCATCCTTTTCGATGACGATGGGATCCCCTCTCTTCTGAGGGATCACAACAGGCATCAATTCCTCGCCGATTTTGAATTTCCCTTCGGCATAGGCCCTGGCATATTTTTCCTGGCTTCCCAGAGCCCATGCATCCTGCATCTCTCGTGTCACGCCATGCTGCAGGGCCACCTCCCCGGCATCCCGGGCGACGGGATTGAATCCCTTGGCCTGATAGCCCAATTCAAAGAGACAATCGATGAGCTTGATGTGGCCCAGCCTGGATCCCCTGCGAAGACCGGGGGCCAGGTGGGGGGTCCTGGGCATGTTCTCGGAACCGACGGCCATGACGACCTCCGCCTCGCCCGCCTTGATGGACATGACCCCGAATCGAAGCGCCGTGAGCGATGAGCAGCAGGCCCGGTCCAGAGTAACGGAGATGTTCTCCGCGGGGAAACCGGCCAGAAGTGTGGCCTGTCTCGCCGGCACATCGAGTTCCAGGGCGTACTCCGCCGGAACACAGCTTCCGTAATAAAGATCGTCCACCTCCTCCGGCTTGATTCCGACCCTTCCGATCACTTCCTTCATGACCATGATGCCGAGGTCGATGCTTGGAATATCAGCCATGGCGGTATCGAATTTGCTGAAAGGCGTCCGGACAGCGCTGACCATGACAATATCGTTCTTGTTGCTCATTGTTTATTCACTCCTTTATTAAGATATCACTTTTAAGATACGATGTTCTTGGGCATTGAGGCGAAAGGCAAATGGCTTAAGGCTAAGGGACAAACCATTACTCCGTCGCCTTCTTTTTTTCGCAACTTCCCATCTTCTCAACTTCTCATCTTCCGTCCTTTATCTCGCTGCCATCCTGATGGCGCCGTCAAGACGGATTACCTCGCCGTTGAGCATGGGGT